>CAZZZX010000032.1:0-5472 GCA_964658585.1 uncultured Novosphingobium sp. | reverse complement strand
GGATCGCCGACGCGCTGGCGACGCTCGACCGGCTCGCCGCAGAGCACCCCCGCTTCAGCAGGATGCACCAGGAGCGCGGCCTCTGCCATGTCGCGCGCAAGGATGCGCCAGCGGCGATCGAAGCGCTGCTGACCGCGGTGAACATCAACCCGGCGCTGCCGATGAGCTGGCGGATGCTCGAAGGCGTCTACCGGATCGCCGGCGACACCGCGAACGCGGCGATAGCCGCCGAGCATGTCGCGACGCTCGCCGCGCTCCCGCCCGCGGTGGTGAACGCGACGTCGCTGTTCGCCGACGAGGATCTGGCGCCGGCCGAGGAGATCGTCCGGACCTATCTGCTCCGCCATGGCGATCATCCCGAGGCGATGCGGCTGCTCGCCAGGATCGGCATGGCGCGCGAGATATACGACGATGCCGAGACGCTGCTGGACGCCGTGCTGCGGATTGCGCCCGATCACCACGCCGCGCGCCTCGATTACGCCCAATGCCTGACCAGACGGCATCGCCATGCGCAGGCGAAGGTGCAGATCGAGCACCTGCTCGGGCTCGATCCCGACAAGCCCGACTATCGCGCGCTCGCCGCCGAGACCGCGGTCGGGCTCGGCGAGCACGACCGGGCGATCATCCTGTACCGGGGTCTGATCGTCGATACCGGCGGTTCGCCCGATCTGCACCTCTGGCTGGGCCACGCGCTCAAGACCGTCGGGCGAACGTCCGAGGCGATCGCTTCCTATCGCGCCGCGACCGCGGCCCGCGCCGATTTCGGCGACGCCTATTGGAGCCTCGCCAACCTCAAGACCTATCGCTTCGAGGACGACGAGATCGTCCGGATGCGCGCTGCGGAAGTGGCGGACGGCACCGCCGCGATCGATCGCGTCAATCTCTGCTTCGCGCTCGGCAAGGCGTTGGAGGATCGCGGCGAGGTCGCCGAGTCGTGGCGCTACTACATGCGAGGCAATGCGCTGCAGCGCGCCGACAGCCGCTATCGGCCCGAGATCATGGAGACCAACACGCGGCGGCAGATCTCGACATGCACGCGCGCCTTCTTCGATGCGCGGCGGGGCTGGGGCGTGCCCGACGCGGACCCGATCTTCATCGTCGGACTGCCGCGTGCCGGCTCGACGCTGATCGAGCAGATCCTCGCCTCGCACAGCCAGGTCGAGGGCACGCAGGAATTGCCCGAGGTCCAGCGCATCGTGCTCGATCTCCAGGGCCGCGACCCGGACCTCGACGATCCGCGCTATCCCGGAGTGCTGACCGATCTCTCCCGCGACGACATCGCGGCGCTGGGCCGCCACTACATCGACGAGACGCGGAGCTACCGCACCGGCGCGCCGTTTTTCATCGACAAGATGCCCAACAATTTTCGTCATATCGGGCTGATGCGGCTGATGCTGCCCAATGCGCGGATCATCGACGCGCGGCGCGATCCGATGTCGTGCTGCTTCAGCAATCTCAAGCAGCTCTTCGCCCAGGGGCAGGAGTTCTCGTACGGGATCGAGGATATCGCGCGCTACTACCGCACCTATCTCGAGCTGATGGCGCATTGGGACGCGGTGCTGCCAGGCCATGTCCTGCGCGTGCAGCATGAGGACGTGATCGACGATCTTGAAGGAAGCGTGCGCCGCATCCTCGATCATTGCGGGCTGCCGTTCGAGCGGGCGTGCGTCGACTTCCACACCAACACCCGCAGCGTCCGCACCCCGAGCTCCGAGCAGGTTCGCCGCCCGATCTTCCGTGACGGGCTCGACGGATGGAAGCACTATGCGCCCTGGCTCGGCCCACTCGAAGAGGCACTGGGCGACGCGCTCACGCGCTACCGTTCATAGCTCTCAAGCGATCCGCTATACCCGCGAAGCGTAGACCCGGCGTTTCAGGAGGCTGAACCGTCCTGGTGACCCCTACGGGAATCGAACCCGTGTTTCAGCCGTGAGAGGGCCGCGTCCTAACCGCTAGACGAAGGGGCCGTCGCGGGGAGGGCGCTGCTTATGGGCGAGCGCCCGTTCCGTCAACCGCGAAAACGCCGCGCCGATCAGGCGGCGTGGCGTTCGCGTTCCTTGAGCTCGTCGTTGACCATGTCCGCGACGAGGAAGGCCAGTTCCAGGCTCTGCCCGGCATTCAGCCGCGGGTCGCAATGCGTGTGATAACGCGCCGCAAGCCCCTCGTCGGTGATCGCCACCGCGCCGCCGGTGCATTCGGTGACGTTCTGCCCGGTCATCTCGATATGCACGCCGCCGCCGTGCGTGCCCTCGGCACGATGCACCGCGAAGAACCCGCGGACCTCGGCGAGGATGCGCTCGAACGGCCGCGTCTTGTAGCCGTTCGCCGCCTTGACGACGTTGCCGTGCATCGGGTCGCAGGACCAGACCACGGGCCGACCCTCGCGTTTCACCGCGCGGATCAGCGGGGCGAGACCCTTCTCGATCTTGTCCTGCCCGTATCGCGAGATCAGCGTGACCCGTCCCGGCACGCGCCGCGGGTCGAGCGTGTCGAGCAGCCGCAGCAGCACGTCCGGTTCGAGGCTGGGGCCGCACTTGATCCCGATCGGATTGCCGATGCCGCGCAGGAACTCGACATGCGCCGATCCCTCGAAGCGGGTGCGATCACCGATCCACACCATGTGCGCCGAGCAGTCGTACCAGTCGCCAGTGAGTGAATCCTGCCGCGTCATCGCCTGCTCGTAGGGCAGCAGCAGCGCCTCGTGACTGGTGTAGAAACGCGTGCCCTGGAGCTGCGGCACGGTCTCGGGATCGAGCCCGCACGCCGCCATGAAATCGAGCGCGTCGCCGATCCGGTCGGCAAGCGCCTGGTAGCGCTCTGCCCACGGGCTGCGGCCCATGAAGTCGAGCGTCCAGCGATGGACCTGGACGAGATTGGCATATCCGCCCTGCGCGAAGGCGCGCAGCAGGTTGAGCGTCGCCGCGGACTGGTTGTAGCCGCGGATCATCCGCTCGGGATCGGGGTTGCGCGCCTCGGCGGTGAAGGCGATGTCGTTGACGTTGTCGCCGCGATAGCTCGGCAGCGAGATGCCGTCGCGTTCCTCCGTCGGCGCCGAGCGCGGCTTGGCGAACTGGCCCGCCATGCGGCCGACCTTCACCACCGGCAGCTTGGAGGCATAGGTGAGCACCACCGCCATCTGCAGCAGCACGCGGAACGTGTCGCGGATATTGTCGGGGTGGAACTCGGCGAAGCTTTCGGCGCAGTCGCCGCCCTGGAGAAGGAACGCTTCGCCCGCCGCGACCTGCGCGAGCTGATCGGTGAGCGCCCGCGCTTCGCCCGCGAAGACCAGCGGCGGGAACTTGGCGATCGTCGCCTCGGCGGCGGCGAGCGCATCCTGATCGGGATAGTCGGGCAGCTGTCGCGCCTCGTGGCTGCGCCAGCTGGTCGGGGCCCAAGCGGCGGGCATGGTCAAACTCCTGTTGGGGCGCCGTCCATGGTCCCACGCGCGCCAAAAGGCAATGGATCGCCGCCGGAGCGCGTCGCTCGAAAATATCGTTCGACCTGATCGAGGATCCTCGTCGCGGCGGTGCCGTCGCCGAATGGATAGGCGGGTGTCGCCATCGCGGCGTGCGCGGCGGGGTCGTCGAGCAGGCGGGCGGCGGCGGTGACGATGCGATCCGGATCGGTGCCGACCAGCGCCAGATTGCCCGAGGCGACCCCCTCCTGCCGTTCGGTGACGTCGCGCAGCACCAGCGTCGGGATGCCGAGCGCGGGCGCTTCCTCCTGAAGGCCGCCGCTGTCGGTGAGGATCAGCCGCGCGCCGGCCATCGCGGCGACCAGTGCGCGATAGGAGAGACCCCCGGTCAGCGTGATCGCGGGGTGACCGCCGAGCGCCGCGCGGACGGTATCGCCGGCGGCGGGATTGCCATGGACCGGGCACAGGATGCGAAGGTCGCCGCGGTCCGCCAGCCGGAGCACCGCGCCGCAGATCGCCGCGATGCCGCTGCCGAAGCTCTCGCGGCGGTGACAGGTGAGCAGGACGCGGGTCCTGTCGTCCGAAGCGTCGCGCAGCGGCACCGGCCCGAGCCGGTCGCGCATCCACAGCACCGCATCGATGCCGGTGTTGCCGGTTTCGATCACGGTGCCGCGAACCGAGGGCTCGGTGGCCAGCGCGGCGACGGCGCGAGGCGTCGGGGCGAACAGCAGCGTCGCGATCGCGTCGATGGCGATGCGGTTGCGTTCCTCGGGCCAGGGATTGTCGAGGTCGCCCGATCGCAGGCCCGCCTCGACATGCCCGACCGGGATGCCCAGGCGGTGCGCCGCCACCGCGCCCGCCAGCGCCGAGCTCGTGTCGCCCTGGACCAGCACCATGTCGGGCCGCTCGGCCGCGACGACGGTGTGGAGCGCCGCGATCAGCCGTGCGACCATGATATCGGGATCGGGATCGTACGCGACCGGATCGAGGCGAAGATCGGGAAGCAATCCGAACTCGGCGAGCGCGTCGTCGAACCGGTCGCGATGCTGTCCGGTGGCGAGCAGCCGGTGATCCAGGCCCGCGCGCCCGCGCGCGGCGAGCGCGATCGGCGCGATCTTGATCGCCTCGGGCCGTGTGCCCGCGATGGTGAGGACCCGCCACGATACCGCCACCATCCGCCACCCCCGGATCGTTTCGGGCTGAAAATGTCCGGTCGCAGCGGATTTGTCGAGTCGGTTTGGCCGAATCGCCGGCCGCCCTCCGGCAGCGCCGGATTTCACGCCACTTAGACGATGGTGGAATCCAGCCGGCAGGGGGCTCGCTTGGTCAGAACTCGTTAACGGTTGGCGGGTCACCCGAGGATGACGGAGGCGCTATGTTCAGATTCTCGATCGACCCGCGGCGCAAGCTCATCCGATCGTGGATCGAGGGATTCCTCACGACCGATCAGGTCATGGAATGGTCCCGGCAGGAACAGGCCGCCGTCGCCACGCTCGGCTGCACGTCGGGTGAGTTCCTGTTGCTTGTCGATACGTCGCGCTGCGCAATCCAGTCCCAGGATGTCGTCGCCACCTTCCAGAAGATCATCGCCACGTCGAAGCACAAGGCGCGGCGGATCGCGATCATGCAAGGCGGCTCGTTGACCAAGATGCAGACCCGGCGGATCATCGCCGGCAAGGATTATATCGAGCATTTCAGCGATACCGAGGAGGCTGAGGCGTGGCTGTTCGCCGAGGCGCCTCATGCCGCCGGTGCCGCGACGCCGATCAAGGCCGGCGCCCGGTTCTAGTCCGCGAGGTCGGCGCGCCACTCCCAGCGGAGCGGATCGCCGTCCATGATCTCGATGCCGGCCGATTTGAGCGCGTCGCGGGCGGCGTCGGCGGCGGCGAAGTCGCGGGCCGCCCGCGCGCGCGCGCGGACGTCGAGCGTGGCCTCGACCTCGGCATCGGTGCGCGTCGCCGTCGCGGGGCGCAGCGACAGGCCGCGCCGATCGAGATGCAGCAGATCGAGGCCCAGCGCGAGATCGAAGCTCGCCGCCAGCCGCAGGCGCTCCTGCG
>CAZZZX010000031.1:0-13273 GCA_964658585.1 uncultured Novosphingobium sp. | reverse complement strand
AGCTCAACAGCGACTTCTTCTACTCGCGCGTGAAATATGCCGAGTTCCAGCGGGGCTTCTCGGTCCAGAACCTGCCGTTCGGCAACAGCTTCTCGGGCGTCACGGTCAAGGACGGCGGCGCGGTCGGCGGAACGGCGACCAATTTCGCCGATTACGGCCTCGAGCTCGAGAACAACAATCAGTATTACAGCTTTACGGACAATCTCTACGCCGGCGGGGTCAACGCCAAATACAATCTCGATCGCTGGCACTTCTCCGCAGATGTCGGCTATTCCTATACCAAGCGCAACGCGATCTTCCTCAACGAATATACTCAGGCGGTCTACCCGGGCACGACGGACACGCGGACCGACGGCGTCAGCGCGACATATCTGTCGAGGCCGGGCAGCCCATCGGATTTCGCGTTCAACCAGTCGCTCACCGATCCGGCGCTCAACTATCTCAGCAATCTCGAGGTGCCGAGCAACGGCAACGGCGCACCGATCATCCACGACGAACTCTATTCGGGCAAGGCGGACGCCGCCTACGACGTCGATGGCGGCTTCCTCTCCACGGTGCGCGCCGGTATGCGGATCACCAGCCGCGCCAAGGATCTCACCCAGCGCACCCAGTACAGCGCGATCGACCCGGCCGACCGTGCCGCGATCCCGGCGTCGCTGATCGGCAGTCCGCTGACCTGGAGCGGCCCGTTCTCGGGTCTGCCCTCGTCGATGACCTGGGACGTGTTCGGCGTCGCCAACCAGCTGTTCGGCGGCATCCACCCGACCGAATCCATCTACGACCAGCAATCCAGCTGGGAGGTCGACGAGAAGACCTATGCGGGCTATGTCGAAGGCGATTTCGATCGCGACATCGGCGCGATGAAGCTGACCGGCAATGTCGGGGTGCGCTTCGTCCGTACCGAGGAAACCTCGAAGGGTGCGCAGGTCAACGGCACCGGCGCCGACGTCGTGCTCAATCCGATCATCTATCACAACAACTTCAACGACTGGCTGCCTTCGCTCAACGCGACGCTGCACATCGACGATCACCAGCAGGTTCGCGTCGCGTTGAGCAAGGCGATCTCGCGTGCGCCGCTCGACAGCCTCAATGCGAGCTACGGTCTCTATACCGGCGGCACCGGCGCGCCTTCGGCGACCGGCGGCAATCCCGCGCTCAAGCCCTATCGCGCCAAGCAGGCCGACCTCACCTACGAGCATTATTTCAACAAGGATACCGCCGCCACCGTGTCGCTGTTCTACAAGCGGCTCGACACGTTCATCGTCGAGCAGGTCGTCGACACGCCGCTGACCGTCAACGGCATCGTCGAGGACGGCACCTTCACGCAGCCGGTCAACGGCAGGGGCGGCGACATCAAGGGCGTGGAGCTGCTCTACCAGCAGGCATTCAGCTTCCTGCCGAAGCCACTCGACGGTCTCGGCATCTACGCGAACTTCTCCTACACCGACAGCAACGTGAAGGTGAACGAGCAGGACAACACGATCGGCGCGATCCAGCTCCCTGGCCTGTCCAAATATGTCTACAACCTGTCGATGTACTACTCGAAATACGGTATCGACGCCCGCGTCGGCTATCGCTTCCGCTCCTCCTTCGCCACGCAGACCGGCGATGCCGACCGCATCCTCTTCAACCATTCGGAGGGCGTGCTCTCGGCCGAGATCTCGTACGAGTTTCCCGACACTTCGCATTTGCGCGGCCTGAAGCTGACGCTCCAGGGCGACAATCTCAGCAACACCCCCTATCAGCTCTATTACGGCAACACCGCGCTGCAGGGTCGCTACGAGGAATTCGGACGCCGCTTCTATGCCGGCGCGAGCTACAAGTTCTGAGGCGCGGACGATGAGGATCATCTCGTTCGTCGCCTCGGCGGCGATGCTGGCGCTGGTCGCGGGCACCACGTCGGCCGCGCCGCCGGCCGGCCCCTTCTATCTCGGGGCCGACCTGTCCTTCACCAACGAGATGCAGGATTGCGGCGGCGTCTTCCGTCAGGACGGAAAGCCGGTCGATCCGTTCGCGCTGCTCGCGCGGTCCGGCGGCAATCTCATCCGCGTCCGTATCTGGAACGACGCGAAGTGGACGCGCTACAGCGGGCTCGCGGACGTCGAGCGCACGATCCGCCGTGCCCGGACGGCCGGCCTGCAGGTGCTGCTCGACTTCCACTATTCCGACGACTGGGCCGATGGCGACAAGCAGCTCGCACCGAAGGCATGGGCGGGGCTCGCCCCCGAAGCACAGGCGCAGGCGCTGCACGACTATACACGCGCGACGCTGGATGCGCTCGCCGAGGCCGGGCTGTCGCCCGATCTGGTCCAAGTCGGCAACGAGACCAATGGCGAGTTGCTCGCCGGGCCGAGCAAGACGATCGACTGGACCAGGAACAGCCGGCTGCTCAATGCGGGCATCCGCGCCGTGCGCGAGGCAGCGGCGCGCACCGGCAAGCCGATCCGCGTCATGCTCCACATCGCGCAGCCCGAGAATGCCGAGCCCTGGTTTGCCGCGGCGACCACAGCAGGCGTGACCGACTATGATCTGATCGGGCTCAGCTACTATCGTCGCTGGTCCAAGGAGAGCGTTCCGGAACTCGCCGCGACGATCGAGCGGCTCAAAGCCCGCTATAATCGCGATGTCATGGTCGTCGAGACGGCCTACCCCTATTCGCTCACGGCGCACGGCGATGACAGCAACAACGTGCTCGGCGCGGACGCGGTCGACAAGGGCTATCCCGCAACGCCGCAGGGACAGCGCGCGTACATGATCAACCTAACCGAAGCCGTATCGAAAGCCGGTGGAGCGGGCGTCGTCTATTGGGCCCCCGACTGGATCTCGACGAAATGCCGGACACGCTGGGGAACGGGTACGACGTGGGAAAATGCGGCGTGGTTCGACGCGGATCGGGACTGGAATGCCTTGCCCGTGCTCGATTTCCTGGGCCGGAAATATCGGTGAGAGACCGTCTGGAAAAGCGCGGCCTCCGCGCACCGCGCGGTTGTCCGCGAACGGGCCCGGCTCAGGCCAGCGCGAACGGATGTGCGAGAAGCTTGTCCAACCTGACGGGGTAATCCCGAACGCGTACCCCGCAGGCATTGTAGACCGCATTCGCCACCGCGGCCCCGACGCCGCATATACCGAGCTCGCCGATCCCCCGCGCCTTCATCGGCGAGGACTTGTCGTCCAGGCTTTCGACGAACAGCACTTCGAGATCGGGAATGTCGGCATGGACCGGCACCTGATATTCGGCGAGGTCATGGTTGACGAAATAGCCGAAGCGCTCGTCGACCACGAGTTCCTCCATCAGCGCGGCACCGATGCCCATCGTCATGCCGCCGATACACTGGCTGCGCGCGGTCATCGGATTGAGGATACGCCCGGCCGAAAACACCCCGGTCATCCGCCGCACACGGATCTCGGCGGTGACGCTGTCGACGCCGACCTCGCAGAAGTGCGCGGCGAAGCTCGCCTGAGCGAACGTCTTGTCGAGATCGCCATAGCGCATGGTGTCCTCGCCCGTGACCGGGCCGTCTGCCGCGAGTGACGCGAGGCTGACCGACTTGCCCCCCGCCGCCACATGGCCGTCCGCAAAGCGCGCGTCCTCGGTGAGCCCCGCCCTGGTCGCGAGCGCGGTGCACAGCGCCATACAGGCGGCATAGGTTCCCGCCGTCGAGCTGTTCGCCCCCCAGGAACCGCCCGAGCCCGATGCCCTGGGCAGCGCGCTGTCGCCGAGACGGATCGTGACCCGATCATAGGGCAGCCCCAGCATCTCGGCTGCGGTCTGGGCGTTGATCGTGTAGCTGCCGGTGCCGATGTCGGTCATCGCGGTTTCGACGAGCAGCGTGCCGTCGCGGCGAAGCGTGACGCGGGTGCCGGACGGCATGACCATATTGTTGCGGATACCCGCCGACATGCCGAGCCCGACCAGCCAGCGCCCATCGCGCGTCCTGCCCGGCTTCGGATTGCGCTTCGCCCAGCCGAACGCGTCCGCGCCCTTCCTGAGGCATTCGACGAGCCGGCGATCGGAAAAGGGCCGAGACGGTCCCGTGATCGGATCATATTGGACGTCGTTGCGGATGCGCAGTTCGACCGGGTCGATGCCGAGCCGCTCGGCAAGCTCGTCCATCGCGCATTCGAGTGCGAGCAAGCCTGCCGCCTCGCCGGGTGCGCGCATCGAGCCGCCCTTGGGCAGATCGAGCGTCGCGAGCAGCGTCTCGATACTGCGATTGGCGCCGCCATACATCAGCCGCGTCTGATCCGACGCGAGTTCTCCGCGCTCACCCTCCTGGTCGCCCGTCCAGGTCCGGTGACCGACCGCGGTCAGCGTCCCGTCGCGGGTGGCGGCAAGCCGCACCTGCTGGATCGTCGGCGGCCGATGCGTGGTGTGGTTGTAGGTCTGCGGTCGGGTCAGTGCGCACTTGACCGGCCGTCCGAGCTGGCGCGCGGCGGCGGCGGCGAGCACCGCATCGCCATAGACCTCGAGCTTCGACCCGAAGCCGCCGCCGACATAGGCTGAGACGGAACGGACCTTGTCGTGCGGAAGGCCGAGCGTGTCGGCGACGCCTTCGGTCGACCAGTGCATCACCTGATGCGCGGTGTAGAGCGTGAGCTGGTCGCCCGACCAGATCGCGAGCGTCGCATGGGGCTCCATCATCGACTGCGCCTGGCTGGGCGTCGAGTAGGTGACGTCGATCTTCACCGGCGCGGCGGCGAAGGCGTCGTCGAAGTCGCCGACATGCGCGTTCTTCGCCTTCGGGTTGAGCGTCGCGGCCGCCTTGCCGGCGGCTAGCGAGAAACGGCCGGGCGTATTGGAATAGCCGACACGCACCATCGCGGCGGCGGCGGTCGCCTGCTCGAAGGTCTCCGCGACGACGAAGGCAACCGCCTGCCCGAATTGCTTGACCTGCGCGCCCTGAAGCTGCGGCGCGGCGTGCTCGCCCCTGCTCTCCTGATCGCCGTTGGACTGTTGGCTGGAGGCGGCCTGCTTCCTGGCCGGCTTGCCGAACATCCTGGGCGCATCGAGGTGAGTCATCACCAGCAGCACGCCGGGCGCGCGCTCGGCATCGAGCGCGTCGATCCGGTCGATCGAGCCGGTGGCGATGCCCGAGGTGACGATCACGCCATAGGCCGCGTTCGGTGCCGGGTCGTGATATTCATAGGCATAGGGCGCGGTCCCGGTCACCTTGAGCGGGCCATCGATGCGGGCAAGAGGCTTGCCGACGATCTTGCCCTGGTCGATCGGATTGATGCCGGCGGGCTGGTCGAACTTCATGCCGTCACCTCGCCACGCAGCGCCGCATCGGTCAGCCGCTGGACCAGCGTCAGTTTGAACCGGTTCTGCTCGGTCGGCCGAGCCCCGGCCAGCACGCGGTCGGCGATCGCGTCGCCGCCATGAAGCTGCTCCGCCGCCTCGACCCGCCACGGCCTGTGCGCAATGCCGCCGAATGCGAAACGCCGGCCCCCCGGCCCGACCACGCTCGCGCACGAGACGAGCGCGAAGGCGTAGGAGGCGCGGTCGCGCACCTTGGCATAGCTCTGCCTGCCGCCGATCGGCTTGGGCAGCGTCACCGCGGTAACGAATTCGCCGGGTACGAGCACCGTCTCGACCCAGGGCGTGTCGCCGGGCAGCGTGTGGAAGTCCGCGATCGGAATCCCGCGCGTGGAGCCATCGGGCGCCACCGTCTCGATCGTCGCGTCGAGCACGCGCATCGCCACCGCCATGTCGGACGGATGCTGCGCGATGCACCGGTCCGACACGCCGACCACCGCGAGTGGCCGACTATAGCCGCCGATCGCCGAGCAGCCCGAGCCGGGCTTGCGCTTGTTGCACGGCTTGCTGGTATCGTAGAAATACACGCAGCGGGTGCGCTGGAGCAGATTGCCCGCGGTCGTCGCCTTGTTGCGGAGCTGGCCCGACGCACCGGCGAGCAACGCGCGGCTCAGCACCGGATAGTCGCGCCGGACGCGGCCGTCGGCAGCGAGATCGGTGTTGCGGACGAGCGCGCCGATCCTGAGTCCCCCGTCCGGGGTCGGCACGATCGTGTCGAGCCCGGCGACATGATTGACGTCGACCAGATGCGTCGGCGTCTCGATCTCCAGCTTGGCGAGGTCGAGCAGATTGGTGCCGCCAGCGATGAACTTGGCATCGGGATGCGCCGCCACCGCGCGCGCCGCGGCCTGCGGCGTCGCGACGCGCTCGTAGGTGAACGCCCTCATGCCGTCGCTCCGTGGACATCGCGGATGGCGGCGACGATGTTGGGATAGGCTGCGCAGCGGCAGATATTCCCGCTCATCCGTTCGCGCACCTCGGCGTCCGAGAAGCCGACCTGTTCGAGATCGGCGGTGACGTGGCTCGGGATGCCTGCCTTGATCTCGGCCAGCATCGCCACCGACGAACAGATTTGCCCGGGCGTGCAATACCCGCACTGATAGCCGTCATGCTTCACGAACGCCGCCTGCATCGGGTGCAGATCGTCCGGCGTCCCGAGCCCCTCGATCGTGGTGATCTCGTCGCCCTCGTGCATGACCGCGAGCGTCAGGCAGGAATTGATGCGGCGGCCGGCGACGATCATCGTGCAGGCGCCGCACTGGCCGTGATCGCAACCCTTTTTCGAGCCGGTGAGCTTGAGATGTTCGCGCGCCATGTCGAGCAGCGAGGTGCGCGGATCGAGGGACAAGGCGTGCTGCCGTCCGTTGACCGAGAGCGTCACGGCGACCAGCTCGGGCACCGGACGCGGAACGGGCTGCCCGGGGGCCGCCGTTCGCGCGATCGCCGGGACCGACAGCATGGACGCCGTCGCGGCGCCGGTCCCGAGCACCTCGCGTCGGGATGGTTTCGCCGCCGGATCGTCACTCATGTCTTTCGCCCGCTCCAACCTTGCGCGTGCGGCCCCACATCGGCCGGAACATTCTGGAATGTATGGAAGCTTTTGCAAGATTAGACCAGCCCCGCAAATGCGTCGATGGCGCCGCCGGGCTGAGCGGCGCAGCGAGGTTCCGGGTGGCGCGTACCGGACCCGCGAGCGCGTCACGGCGGCGGCTCTTGCCGCCCGCACACGGGCGCCGGAGGCGAGAATGACGATTCCCGCTCCTGCCGCGGCTCGGCACCAGCCCGCCCTACGCGTTCAAGGTCGCCGTCCAGGCCGGTTCGGGCACAGGCCATGATGGCTACCCAAAGTTGCCTGGTTTATATTATTGTCTCGTTTGAGACTTTTGCCTTCATCCTCTCTTTCCAGTCCGGTCTGCGTCATACGATCTTGATGGCTGTACCCCGGGTCGCTTCCCTTCAGGGCTCCATTATTCGTCGGGTTGAACAAGCGAACGCGAGTCGATAAGGCCACTGTCGGGTCTGTCTAAGTGGGCGACGCTGAATAAAGCATAGCGGAGCAGTCTGTGCGCCTCCTCAAATTTATTCGCGGGCTTCGTCGCAGATCGGAAATCGATGCGCGAGATGACGGTCCGCTTCCGCTTGATCTCGGATTGCTCATTCCGGCACCCGATCGTCCAAGGCCGCACTCAACCAAACGTAATGAATTATACGCCCGAGGAAACGTGGTTGCCGATCATGATGTAATCGACGCTTATCCGGATGCGATCAACAGACAGTATGCGGTCTTCGATTGGTCGAAGGAGCGGGAGGATGAAGATAGAACTCTAAGCATCTTCGAGGTGCCCGGAGGTATCGTCTCACGCGGATATGTTACCATTGATCCTGCGAATGGATATCTTTTTATAAACCACACATTCGAAAGATTTCCTATCGTCAAAACATCCATCCCTGTCCTCGGGCAGTCCTTTGAACTATCGGCTGCGACGGCCCACGAGATCGCTGGCCGCGTCGTCGTCATCGGGGGCCCCTTCGAGACCAACTATTTCCATGGACTATTCAACTGGTTCTCCCGCCTGATACTGCTGGATCAGATGGCGCCACAATTTCGTGCTGATCTATCGATCAAGTATCTCGTCGATCGGAGTGCGCAGCGGGAGCCGTTCGCTTCGGTGCTAGCGGCGCTCGGACTGACCACCGAACGTATTATATGGAGCGATCCTGCGATCGACTATCGGATTGAGCATGCTGTCTTCGTGTCGTTTCTCCACGAGGGTTTGCTATGCCCCGAGACTATCAAGCTGACGGCGAAAACGATAAGGAATGCCCTGGATATCGATGAGACCAGGCCGGGCTGGCGCCGCCTCTGGATCAGCCGTGAACACTTCCTCGATCCGCGTCGACGGATCCAGAATATCGATGAGATCGAGCCGATTTTGAGCCGCTATGGCTTTGAGCGTGTGACGTTGGAAGATCTATCCTTCGGCGAGCAGGTACGACTCTTTTCCGAGGCCGAGATCGTGGCGGGCTCCCATGGTGCGGGCTTCTCCAACATCATCTTTTGTCCTAAAAATACAAGGATTGTCCTGATCGAGAAGGATTTCACTCGTTTTACCGGTATAGCGAGGCTGTTCCCACACTTGGCCGCTATATGCGGATTGTACGCCGAGACAGTATCGGCGATTTCCGTCCGGGAGCCAGGAACGGATTACTCCATATTTATCAATCTCCACTTTGCCGATGCCATAGTCGATGCGGATGAGTTTGCGAGAGCGATCGAGAGAGCGGTGGCATGACCGAGCTATCGGTCTGGCGTTTGCGCGGCACGTCGGCCGCCAGCAGGTCCGGCCAGCGTTGCCATTGCCATGCACCCCGCTTGACCGTCTTGTCATATGCGCCCTATCGAGCGCTTTGAAGACCGGCTGGTCGCTGCCATCAATGTGTCTCGGCAGACCCGCGCGCCTGGAGAGGATGGCAGAGTTCGGATGTACGGCACGGGCGGATCGTCGACGGGCGCGCGCTCGACACCGACGTGCTGCGCTATCGGACCTTCTGTCGATCGCCCGGTCTTGTGGCAGGCGCTCTGATGCCGGAGGAAACGCCGGTCGTCGGCTATTGCGACGGAGTCAAGGGCGAAGACATTTACGGCTGGGCCTGGCGACCCGATACGCCAGACCAACCCGTCGAGATTGAGATCTATATCGATGGGCGGCTTGCCCAGTCGACCGTCGCGTCCGACTACCGGCCGGACTTACGCGCGGCCGGGATCGGTAATGGTCGCTACGGCTGGAGGGCGCCGTTCGGGCCGATCCCGGATCAGGCGCAAACCGTGGCTGTCCTGGTCAAGAGCAGGAATGGAGTGCCGCTGACCAACGGACAGTTCGAGCACGTCGTCGATATGGCGGCAGCAGACGAACATATTCCCGAATTCCAAAGATTTGTCGACGACGCGCTTGGCCTGACGGATCGACGGATCGACCGTCAGGCTGATCCGGCGCCACCCGTCAACTTCCTCATCTATTTCGCGACGCCGGGGACCGGCGCGACCATGGGCCTTGCTGAATACAGTTATGCGTTCGTGCAAAACGCGTTTCGGCCGGTACTCGAGGGACTAGGGCATGTCCATGATGTCAGCGACGCGCTCGATCGCGTCGACGAGCTCGTTGCGGAGCACGCTGCGCGAGGTGAGACAAGCCTGTTCCTGTCGTTCGCGCCACCGCACCGCACGCCGATGGGTGTCCGGTGTCCCATGGTACCTATCATCGCCTGGGAATTTCCGACCATTCCCACGCGCATATGGGCCGATGATCCGCGCCATGACTGGCGGTTCGTTCTACGGCAAGCGGGCCGCGCGATCGTGCTATGCCGTAGCGCCGCCGATGCTATCAAGGCCGCGATGGGTGCGAGCTTTCCAGTTGTCGCGATCCCGGCGCCGATCCGGGATCGGCTACCGTTCGTACAGCAGGCCGGATTGCACGGCGTCGCGTCCGAGATCGAAGTCGACGGATTTATGTTCGATACGCGGGGACAGACGTTCCAGCCTGCGATGGTGACACCTCAACTGCCCGAAGCGGCGCGGATTGCAGGCACGCGTTCGATCCGGTTGAGCGGCGTTGTCTTTACGTCGGTCTTTTCGCCGAAGGACGGTCGTAAGAATTGGCCCGACATCGTGTCTGCGTTTTTGACCGCTCACCGCCATACCGAAGATGCTACCCTAGTGCTCAAAATGGTGGGTGCCGATCCGACGATCTGGTGGTGGAAACTGCACGACGTGATCGCGCGAATGCCGGAATTCGCGTGCCGGGTGGTCGTCGTTCATGGCTTCATGACCGAAAACCAGTATAATTCGATGATCGCATCGACACATTGGATCGTGAACGCTTCAAGAGCCGAGGGCTTGTGCCTGCCGTTGCTCGAGTTTATGAGCGCTGGACGACCTGCGATTGCGCCGATGCATACCGCGATGGCGGACTATATCGATCCGTCCAACGCCGTCATTGTCGCCTCTGACGAGGAGTTTTGCGGCTTCCCGCACGATCCGCTGAACAGGATGACGACGACCCGTCACCGCGTCTCCTGGTCCGCGCTGCGCGACGCATTCGCGGAGGCCTACCGCGTGTCAACCGAGGAACCTGTCCGCTACGCGGAACTGGCCTGCGCTGCGAGCGCCAAGATGACCGATTTCTGCGGAGACGCCTCCGTGTCGACAGCGCTCGATTCCTTCCTCGGCCTGAACGCCCGTCCGGAAGGCTCCACCGTGATATCATCCATGCTGTTATCCGAAAGGTCTTCAGCATGATCGTTCTCGTCCATTCGACCTACGACCAGAATTCGATCGCCGGCAACCTCGGCGCGCCGGAGTATAGCTATTGGTTCGTTCGGAAGGCTTTCACTCCGCTATTATCGGAATTGGGCCAGATCGTCTCGGTGTCGGACGATGACGATATCGATGCGATCTGGCGGTCGGCGCAGGCGCGGGGCGAGGCCTGTGTGATGTTCGCGTTCAACCCGCCTCAATATATGCCGCTAAATTTGAGTTGCCCGGTCATCCCGGTGTTCGCCTGGGAGTTCGATCGCATTCCGGACGAGAGCTGGAATGCCAACCCCGCAGAGGACTGGCGCATTCCGCTTGCAGGGCTCAAATTAGCGATAACGCACTGTCAAAGCGCCGTCGATGCAGTGCGAAGGACAATGGGCGAGGATTATCCCATCTGGAGCGTTCCCGCACCGGTATTTTCGCGCAACGTGCATCATTGCAGTACCGCGAAGCCATGGCAGGACGCGACCGAGATCGTTCTTTCCGGTTGCGTGGCCATCAGCGTAAATGCGATCGATCTTGCGCTGTTCCGGCCCGAGCGCACGCAGGAAGCCGCGCGCGCGCTCAACCTCCTGCGTCGCTCGCTGGCTGAGACAGACCGCCGATCACAGACACTGACGCTACGCGGCGTCATCTACACCGCCGTGCTCAATCCCGCGGACGGCCGTAAGAACTGGCTCGATATGACCGCCGGCTTTGTCTGGGCGTTTCGCCATGATCCGGATGCCGTACTCGTCATCAAGCTTACCCACGCAGATCTGCACGAGTCCGTCCATCCCATCCTCGAGCATCTGAGCAAGCTGGGCGATTTCGCGTGTCGCATCGTCCTTATTCAAGGCATGATGTCGGACGGCGCCTACGGAGCGCTGCTCGATGCGACCAGTTACGCGCTGAACACCTCGGATGGCGAGGGACAGTGCCTGCCGCTGATGGAATATATGTCCGCGGGTCGTCCAGCGATCGCGCCGAGGCACAGCGCGATGGCGGACTATATATCGCGCGATAATGCGTTCGTGATCGCCAGCCATCAACGACCAAGTTTCTGGCCACATGACGAGCGGCAGGCGACGCGCTGTCTGCGCCACGAGATCAGTTTCGCCGACTACGTCCATCAACTGCGCGAGAGCTATCGTGTCGCCCACCATGATCGAGGGCGCTACGCCGCGATGTCGGCGGCAGCCAGCGCCTCGCTTAGCGAGTTCTGCTCGGACGAGGTGACGCGCTCCCGTCTTCTGACCGTGCTGGAGCACGCCGGCATCGCTATCGATATGGAGATGGCAGCCGAACCGGCCCACTCGAAGGCGAGGGACGTCCTGCCGCCCGCCACGATCACGGACCATCCGCTCGACGCGTCCGAACTCGGCCTCCACGATATCATGATAAACGGCTGGTATAATGAGACGACCGGAGAGCTGGCGCCGGGGTTTGCGATCTGCGGCGACGATCGTGTCATCGACGTCGGGTGTGGCGATGGCGGCGTCGCGGCGTTTTGCGCGAGACAGGGCGCCCATATGATCCTCGCGGATATCGACGCCGAGAAGGTTATGAGCGCCGCCGCCCGGATCGGACGAATGGGGCCCCGGCAAGTCGATACATATGTCACCGATGCCGATCCGCTGCCGATTTCGGACGGCTCGGTGACGCGGATCATTTGCACCGAGGTGCTGGAGCACGTCGACGATCCCGCTCGCTTGATGCTCGAACTGGTCCGGGTCGGCACACCCGGCGCGCTTTATCTTATCTCCGTGCCTGGCGGCGAGAACGAAGAGCTGCAGCGTGGGCTCGCGCCGGACGTGTACTTCACGAAACCCAACCATATCCGGACGTTCTCTGGAGAGAGTTTTGCGGAATTGGTAGGGTCGAGCGGTCTCGTGATCGAACGGCGTATGTCGACGAGCTTCTTCTGGTCGATGTGGTGGCTGTTTTTCTGGCAGACGAACGTGCCTTTGGGCGAAGGCTCGCACCCCACGCTCGATGATTGGACGCGAACCTGGCAAGGCGTGCTGAGGGGGCGGGACGGTTTGCGCATCCAACGCAAACTCGACGAGTTCATGCCGAAGGTCCGAGCGATCGTCGCTCGCAAGCCACACTGACGAAGCGGCATGAGTATCGTTTCTCGATGGCTGCCGTGGCTGGCCCAAAAAGCGACCAATCGTGCCGAAGCGTCGGCGCCAGCGCCGGCGGAACCGGCCTCGACACTGTCCGCCGTGACCGTACGCGATCACTGGCCGACGATCATGGCCGCGCGCGACTGGCCGGACGGGAGGCCATGCGATCCGCCACTGCTGGCTGCGATCGACACCGAGATGACCTGGCGACGGACCGCGAGCGGAACACGCAATGGACCCGGACTACCGCGGTTCACGAACCTCACGGTGCGGCATTCAGGACTACCCGAATGGTGGCACGAGAACGGCAACCTGTTGCTTTGTGGGACGGATACGCAACTGGAGATCGTTATCGGATTTCGACAGGAGCCCTGTCGAAACTGTCTGGCGGTTGTCGGCTCACACGCCGTGCCCCCTCGCATCGCGTTCGAGGGCGACGGCGGCCTCCTGGCGCTCGGCGACGGATTTGCCGCCAATGCCAGCTCGTTCAATATCCATGGCTCGAGTTCGATCATGATCGGCGAGAATACGACC
>CAZZZX010000030.1:4130-13467 GCA_964658585.1 uncultured Novosphingobium sp. | reverse complement strand
AGCCTGTCCTGGCTCGATGCCTATGAGATGTGCGGACCGGACGATCCGCGTCCGCACCCCTATGCCCGCACGCGGATCGCGGTGCGCTGGCGCGGGCGGACGGTCGCCGCCACGACCTATGTCTGGGTCGCACCGACGCGCGGCTTGCGCGCGGTGCGGCGCGGCGACTGGCTCGCCTGCCAGTAATCGAATGCCTCGCGCTGGAGACCGCGGACCAGCGCCAGCGCATCGGGTCCGGTCCAGTCACCGTCATGACCGAGCGCCAGCGCGCGTCCGCCGGTCCACCAGCCCTGCCCGGGCAGCCCGTCCGATTCGCGTACCACCAGCACCGCGAGCTCGGGTTCGCCGACGCTCCGCCCGGCACGGTCGATGGCATCCAGCGTGACGCACAGCGCGCGCATCTTCGGGCGGGTGAAGCGCAGTCCGAGCAACGCGAGCAGCTCCGAATAGCTCACCGCGCGCCGCTCGCGCGCCGCCTCGATCAGCAGCGTACGGATGCGTGGCGCATCGGCGATCGCCGCGTCCACGACGGTCAGCGCCCCGGCGCCCAGCCGGGCGGGGCGAGCGTGAAGCCGGCGAAATCGAAGCCCGGCGAGACGATGCACGAGACCAGCGCCCAGCCCGTTCGGGCATGAGCCGCCTGCCAGTGATGCGCGGGCACGATGCCTTGCGGGCTGTCACCGGCGAATATGTCGGGGCCGAGCCGCAGCGATCGGGGCGCGGCCTCGTCGCGGGCTGCGATCCCGAGGTCGAGCGGGCTGCCGGCGTGCCACAGCCACAGCTCGGCAGCATCGACGCGGTGCCAGTGCGAGTGCTGGTCCTGTTCCAGCAGGAACAGGATCGCGGTGGCGGACGGCCGGATGCCGGGCGGGGCGTCGGCGCGCCACGTCTCGCGGTACCAGCCGCCCTCGGGATGCGCCGAAAGGCCCAGTCGGTCGATGATGGCGCGGGCGTCGTCCATGGCGGCATCGTCGTGCCGCGGAGACGGCCGCGCAAGCGGCTTTCGCGTCAGCGCCGCGGCGCGAGCACGCCGATCAGCACATAGGCGAGGATGCCGGGCAGCCCCAGCCCCGCGAGCACCAGCAGGACCGTGGCGGCGCGCACCAGCGATACCGGTACGTCGCCGCGGTCGGCGAGCGCGCGGCAGACGCCCAGCCAGACACCGCGGTTGCGATCGATCGAGAAGGACGGGGACATGACGTGTTCCTTGGGTAAGAGGCGGCTCAGAGGCCGAGCGTGGCGGCGATCGCGGTCTGCGCGGGGATGACGGCGGCGCCGACCAGCACGACGCTGAACAGCAGCGAGCCGAAGGCGGAGACGACGGTATCGCGGACGGTCGAAAGATTGATGGCGGACATGATGACGTTCCCTATTCTCCGTCCCGCCGCCCATCGGCAGGACATCGCCATCCAAGCAGGAGCCGTGCCAACCCCGGATTCGCGCATGTTTAATCCTCGCTCCGCCTGTCTGCGCGCATTCGGTTGGCCTCTCGCGCCAGTGTCGTGCGGAATTCGCCAACTCTCGGCAGGTCTTGCGCAGCCGGATCATCGGCCGGAGCGCGACAGCAATTTGCTTCGTCCGGTTCCGGACACTATCTGCGGTCAATGCCGCCCGACACCTCCACACACGATCCGGCGGCCCGCGAGCACGGCTTCGCGACGCTGCGCCGGTTCCTGCCCTATCTCTGGCCGACGGGTGCGCCGGGGCTCAAGGCGCGGATCCTCGCCGCCTTCGCCTGCGTGCTGCTCTCCAAGATGGTGCAGGTCTATGGCGCGCCGTTCGCGCTGCAGGGCGCGGTCGATCGCATGGCGGCGGGCAATCGCGGCGCGGCGACGCTGATCGTCGCGCTGGTGATCGGCTATGGCGCCGCCCGCTTCGGCACCACGCTGTTCGACAATCTGCGCAACGCGGTGTTCGAGTGGGTCGGCCAGGATGCGACCCGGCGGCTGGCCGCGGGCGTGTTCCGCCATCTCCACGATCTGTCGCTGCGCTTCCATCTGTCGCGACGGACCGGCGCGGTCACCAAGATCGTCGAGCGCGGCACCAAGAGTATCGACACGATGCTCTACTTTCTCCTGTTCAACATCGCGCCGACCATCCTCGAACTGGGGATGGTGCTGCAGATCTTCTGGTCGCGCTTCGGGCCATGGCTGGTCGCCGCGACGATGGTGATGGTGGTCGCCTATATCGTCTTCACTCGCATCGTCACCGATCTGCGCAACGCGCTGCGCATCCGCATGAACGATCTCGACACGCGCGCCGTGGCGCACGCCGTCGATTCGCTGCTCAACTTCGAGACCGTCAAATATTTCAACGCCGAGGCGCGCGAGGCCGAGCGCTACGATCGCGCGGTCACCGCCTATGCCCGCGCCGCGACCCGGAACGAGATCTCGCTCGCGTGGCTCAACATCGGCCAGTCGCTGATCACCAACACGATGCTCGCGCTGGGCATGGGGATGGTGGTGTGGGGCTGGGCCGCGGGCCGCTTCTCGCCCGGCCAGATGGTGCTCGTCTCGACGCTGCTGTCGCAGCTGTTCCGCCCGCTCGATCTGCTCGGCATGGTGTATCGCACGATCCGCCAGGGGCTGATCGACATGGGCGCGATGTTCGATCTGATCGATACCGCGGCCGACGTCGTCGACGCCCCGGACGCGACCGAGCTTCGCGTCGCGCGCGGTCATGTCCGATTCGAGGGCGTGCGGTTCGGCTACGATCCCGATCGCACGATCCTCGACGGCATCGATCTCGACGTGCCGGCGGGCACCAGCCTCGCGATCGTGGGCACCTCGGGGGCGGGCAAGTCCACGATCGCGCGGCTGCTCTATCGCTTCTACGATCTCGACGAGGGCCGCATCACCATCGACGGGCAGGATATCGCGCGCGTGACGCAGACCAGCCTGCGCCGGGCGATCGGCATCGTCCCCCAGGATACCGTGCTGTTCAACGACACGATCGGCTACAACATCGCCTATGGCCGCGATGGCGCCGCCGATGCCGAGATCCGCGCCGCGGCGCGCGGTGCGGCGATCGACGGCTTCATCGCCGCCCTGCCCAAGCATTACGACACCGAAGTCGGCGAGCGCGGGCTCAAGCTGTCGGGCGGCGAGAAGCAGCGCGTCGCGATCGCGCGGACCTTGCTCAAGGACCCGCCGATCCTGATCTTCGACGAGGCGACCAGCGCGCTCGACAGCCGCACCGAGGGCGACATCCTCGAGACGCTCCACGCCGTCGCCGAACGCCGCACCACGATCACTATCGCGCACCGGCTGTCGACGATCACCGGCGCGGACCAGATCGTCGTGCTCGAGGCGGGCCGGGTCGTCGAGCGCGGGACGCACGGCGCGCTGCTCGCGGCGGACGGTCTCTACGCGGACATGTGGGCGCGCCAGGCTGCCGAGGCGAGCGAGGCCCAGGCGATCGCCGCCGGATAGCCCCGCACGCGGCGCTGTTCATCGCGCCGGGAAAGGCGCATCCTTTTGCCAACGGAACGGGGGGATGACATGGCGGACCTGCTCGGCATTCTGGCGATGGCGGCAATGACGACGGCGGGCGTGCCGCCCCCCCCCGGCCCGGTCTCGCCCCCACCCGCCTCGGCGACCGCCCCGGACGATGCCGACAGCACCGGCACCGCGGTCGGCCTGCACCCGGCCGACGATCGCATGACCGTCGAGGTGACGATCAACGGCGCGGGGCCGTTCCGCTTCATCGTCGACAGCGGGGCGACACGCACGGTGATTTCCGGTGCGCTGGCCGATCTGCTCCATCTTCCCGACGCCGGGACGGTCGAGATGAACAGCGTCGGCGGCGCGAGCCGGGTGCGTTCGGTGCGGATCGCGGGGCTCGCGCTCGGCAAACTGCCCGCCAAGACGATCGTCGCCCCGGTGCTCGACGAAACCAATCTCGGCGCCGCGGGCATTCTCGGGATCGACGCCTTGGCGGGACGCAAGGTCGTCATCGACCTGCTCTCGCATCGCATGACCGTGTTCGCCGGGGATCGCCGTACGATCGCCGCGTCCAAGGACGAGATCGTCGTCACCGCGCGGCGCAAATACGGCCAGCTCGTCCTCGCCGATGCCGATGCTGCAGGGCAGCGTATCTGGGCGATCGTCGATACCGGCAGCATGGTGTCGATCGGCAATAGCCGCCTGCAGAAGCAGCTTGTGCGGCGGCGACGCGCGGCGCCCGTGGGCATGGTCATCACGGATGTGGCGGGGCGCGAGATCGATGCCTCGATGGCGCCGATCTCGGACATGCGGCTCGGCCCGTGGCACATCAGCGGGATGACGATCGCCTTCTCCGACGTCCATGCGTTCGACCGCTTCGGTCTGGCCGACAAGCCGTCGATGCTCCTCGGCATGGACATGATGAGCGCGTTCAGCCGCGTCTCGATCGACTTTGCGCGGCGCACCGTTCGCCTGCTCAAGCGTAACGAACGCGACGTCTGACCGTCGGCCAAAAAAAAGGCCGCCCCGGGGGACGGCCTGAGGTTTAGGAGAGGATGCCTGAAAGGCCCGATCGTTGTGCACTGCGGCATATCATGTTGCAAGTGCGAAGAGCGCAAGGCGCCCATGCATTATATGCAATCGTAGTCGCGTGGTGCCAGGCAATCCTGACGGCGCTGGTCTTCGAGCGGTCTCACCGGTAACGCGCGCCCGATGTCTGCATGGCCACGCTCCAGCTTCCGAGGCGCGTTGTTCGATATGGACGGCACGCTGCTCAGTTCGATCGCGGCCGCGGAACGGGTCTGGACGCGCTGGGCCGAGCGCCATGGCATCGACGTCGCGCGCTTTCTGCCGACCATCCATGGCGTCCGCGCGATCGAGACGATCCGCCGCCAGCACCTGCCCGGTATCGATGCGGCGGCGGAAGCGGCCGCAATCACCGCCGACGAGGTCGCCGATGTCGAGGGCATCGTCCCGATCGCCGGCGCGGCCGCGTTCCTGGCGGGACTGCCCGCGGATCGCGTGGCGATCGTCACCTCGGCACCGCGCGAACTCGCGCTCCGCCGGCTCGCTGCGGCGGGGCTGCGCCCCCCTGCGCTGCTGGTCTGCGCGGAGGACGTCGCGCACGGCAAGCCGGCGCCCGACGGTTATCGCCTCGCCGCCAGTCGCCTCGGCATCGCGCCCGGCGACTGTGTCGTGTTCGAGGATGCGGTCGCGGGGATCGCCGCCGGCGAGGCCGCGGGCTGCGCGGTGATCGTCGTCACCGCCACGCACCATCATCCGATCGCGACTCCGCATCCGACGATCGCGGACTATGACGCACTGCGCGCGACGCGCACATCCGACGGCTTCACCCTGCTGGTCGCCGCCTGACGCCATTCACACGTCGAGATTGGCGACCGAGAGCGCATTCTCCTGGATGAACTCACGTCGCGGCTCGACCACGTCGCCCATCAGCCGCGTGAAGATCTCGTCCGCGAGATCCGCCTGCGCGACCTCGACGCGGAGCAGCGATCGGTTGGCGGGATCGAGCGTCGTTTCCCACAATTGCTCGGCGTTCATCTCGCCCAGCCCCTTGTAGCGCGCGATCGACAGGCCCTTGCGACCCGCGGCGAACACCGCCTCGAGCAGTTCGGACGGGCGGCCGACCGCAAGGCCCTTGGGATCGGCGACGGGCGCATCCTCGTCCTCGGCGGTCTCTGCCTTCTCGGCGGTCTTGAGCGAGATCAGCCGCGACGGGATCGCATAGGCTTCCGCCTGTTCCGCGGCGAGCGTGTGGAGCTTGCGCGCCTCCGCCGAACCCAGGAACGCCGCATCGACGACATGATGGTCGCTGACCCCACGCCACTTGCGGACCAGATGATAACCGCCCTCGGCCGATGCCTCGCCGGTCCACACCGCCTCGGGATCGATCCGGCCGAGCCACGTGGCGACCCGCGCCGCCGCCGCGGTACGATCGACATCGACCGCGAGCGCACCGGTCAGCGCCAGCGCCTCGATCATGCCGGGCTCGTAACGACGCGGCACATAGCTCATCAGCGTCCGCATCCGGCGCGCATGGTCGAGCAGCGTCTGCAGATCGTTGCCGGTGCGGCGCACCCCTTCGGTATCCAGCGCCAGCGTCGCGACGCCCGCCTCGACCAGATAATTGTCGAGCATCGCCTGATCCTTGAGATAGACCTCGGACCGGCCCTTGGCGACCTTGTAGAGCGGCGGCTGCGCGATGAAGAGGTGCCCGCGCGCAATCAGCTCGGGCATCTGGCGATAGAAGAAGGTCAGCAGCAGCGTGCGGATATGCGCGCCGTCGACATCGGCGTCGGTCATGATGACGATCTTGTGGTAGCGCAGCTTGTCGGCGTTGAAATCGTCGCGGCCGATCCCGCAGCCGAGCGCCTGGATCAGCGTGCCGACCTCCTTGGACGACAGCATCCGGTCGAACCGCGCACGCTCGACGTTGAGGATCTTGCCCTTCAGCGGCAGGATCGCCTGATTGTGGCGGTTGCGCCCCTGCTTGGCCGAGCCGCCAGCCGAATCGCCCTCGACGATGAACAGCTCGGACTTGGCGGGATCGCGCTCCTGACAGTCGGCGAGCTTGCCGGGCAGCGAGGCGATGTCCATCACGCCCTTGCGCCGGGTCAGCTCGCGCGCCTTCTTGGCGGCCTCGCGCGCCGCGGCGGCGTCGATTACCTTCTGGACGATCGCGCGGCCGTGCGCGGGGTTCTCCTCGAGCCATTCGGCGAGCTTGTCCGCCATCAGGCTTTCGAGCGGCTGGCGCACCTCGGACGATACCAGCTTGTCCTTGGTCTGGCTGCTGAACTTGGGGTCGGGCAGCTTGACCGACACGATCGCGGTCAGGCCCTCGCGCATGTCGTCGCCGGTGAGGGTGACCTTCTCCTTCTTCAGCGCGCCCGATTTCTCGGCATAGTTGTTGAGCGTGCGGGTCAGCGCGGCACGGAACGCGGCGAGGTGCGTGCCCCCGTCGCGCTGCGGGATGTTGTTCGTGAAGCAGAGCGTCTGCTCGTAATAGCTGTCGTTCCACTCGAGCGCGACATCGATCGTCACGTCGTCGCGCGTCCCCGAGATCGCCACCGGCTCGGGCATCAGCGACGTCTTGGTCCGATCGAGATATTTGACGAAAGCGGCGATCCCGCCCTCGTAGAACAGCTCGACCTCCTTCTTCTCCGCATGGCGCGCATCGATCAGGAACAGACGCACGCCCGAGTTCAGGAAAGCGAGCTCGCGATAGCGATGCTCGAGCTTGTCGAAGTCGAACTCGGTGATCTTGAACGTCTCGGCGGAGGGCATGAAGGTGACGCGCGTCCCCTTCTTGCCGTTCGACGGGCCGACGATCTTGAGCGGCGCGACCGCATCGCCGCGCCGGAACTGCATGTAATTCTCCTCGCCGTCCCGCCAGATGGTGAGATCGAGGAAGTCGCTGAGCGCATTGACCACCGAGACGCCGACGCCGTGGAGGCCGCCCGACACCTTGTAGGCATTGCCGTCGTCGGCATTGTCGAACTTCCCGCCGGCGTGAAGCTGGGTCATGATGACCTCGGCCGCGGACACGCCCTCCTCGGGATGGATGCCGGTCGGGATGCCACGCCCGTTATCCTCGACCGAAACCGAGCCGTCGGGGTTGAGCTGGATGATGACGCGGTCGCAATGACCGGCCAGCGCCTCGTCGATCGCATTGTCGCTGACCTCGAACACCATGTGGTGGAGGCCCGATCCGTCGTCGGTATCGCCGATGTACATTCCGGGCCGTTTGCGCACCGCGTCGAGGCCCTTGAGAACCTTGATCGAGGAAGCACCATATGCGTTCTGTTCGGGAGATGTCGCCATGCCGATCATATAGGGAATCGGACGCCGGAACCCAAGCGAAATGGCGACCGTGCGGACACGTCCGAAGGTCGAGATCCTCGCATAAGATGCACAAGTTGACCGCGTCTCGGACATCTCATACGCTCGCGGCGGGTCACAAGGGGTAAGACGATGCCGCCGCCGCTCACCTCCTCGCCGGCATCCGCGCGCAAGGCGATCCGGCGCTTCAACAGCGAACTGCGCGACAACCCCGCGCTGGCCGGCAATCTCTCCTATCACCGCTCCTGGTACGCGATGCGGCGCAAGGGGAAGTGGCAGTTCGGCCCGTCCAAGTTCATCGGCTACGAGGCGCTCGACGCGGCGGCCTATCTGGCGCAGGCGCGCGATCTCAACGGCCGCGCGACCGAGGCGCATCTCGCCAAGTGGTCCGATCCGATACCCGAGGGCACGGCGCTGCACGAGGAACTGCGCGCCGAGCTGTTCGCGCTGCTCGGCGCGCACGGCAAGGCGCCGAGCACCGCGATGCGGCTGAGCGTGCTCGACGATGCCGGGGCCCCGCCCGAGGATGTCGCCAGCCCATTGGTCGAGCTGATCCTCCAGGTCGCCGCCGGCCTGCCGCGGCGGCAACGCGCGCTGTTGAAGGAAAGACTGTAGCGTCGGTCCGTCGGGGCCGAACTCACCACAGCACCCCGTCGACGGGCCTGAGCGGCTCGGGCGCGGGATCGCCGATCGCCTCGAGCAGGTCGATCTCGATCGTCCGGCACATCGCGGCGAGCGGCACGTCGTGGACGGTGTCGGCGAAGGGATCGACCAGATCCTCGCCGATCTGCAGCGCCGCCAGGAACATCAGCCCCGCCACCGTCGATCCGACCGGGGTCGCCAGCCCCAGCGTCTCGACCAGCCCGATCGGCAGCAACAGGCACAGGAGCCGCGTGAAGAAGACGGGCACGAAGCGATACTGGTTGGGCAGCGGCGTGTTCTTGATCCGCTCCATCCCGCCCTGCGCGTTGGCGATGTCGATCAGCACGCTCTCCATCCGCGACTGGAGGATCGTGTCGATCAGCCCGGCCTCGCGTGCCCGCGCGATCCTCGCACCGGTACCGTCGAGCAGCGCGTTGGGGACGTTGGTGCGGGCGAGCGCGGGCGACGCCTCGCCACGCGACAGGAAGCGATGGACATCGCCGTCCTGCGGCTGGCGGCGCAAGGCATGGCGCAGCGCATGGACATAGGCGATCTGGCGCAGCACGAGGCTCCGGCACAGATCGCGCTCGGCGCCGAGATAGTTGACCGCCATCCGCGCCAGGCTGCGCGATGCGTTGATCATCGCGCCCCACACCGTCCGCCCTTCCCACCAGCGCTGATAGGCCGAGTTGACGCGGAAGCCGAGGAACAGCGCCAGCACCGAACCGAACAGGGTGAGCGGCAGCGCCGGCGCCTTGAACGGCGAGAGGAAGTAGAACGCCGTCACCGCGCAGTCCCAAAGGAACAGCACGGCGAGCGGTTTCCACACCTCGACGACGATGCGCCGCAGGCGCGGCACCGGGTCGACGATCATCCGATATCCCTTCGTTGCG
>CAZZZX010000030.1:0-4120 GCA_964658585.1 uncultured Novosphingobium sp. | reverse complement strand
CCGGAGCGCGACATTACGCTTCCGGACGCACGAAGCTCCGTAAGGTTTTCTTTCAGCCGAAGGTCTCGGCGCGCTGGCCGATCAGCGTCACCTCGACGCGGCGGTTGAGCTGGCGCCCCGACGCCGTCGCGTTGCTCGCGACGGGCATCGCCTCGCCATGCCCCGCGAGCCGGAAGCGATCGGCATCGACCCCCATCGCCTCGAGCGCCGAGGCCACCGAGGCGGCGCGATCGCGCGAGAGCTGGAGATTGCTGTCCGCCGATCCGACCGAATCGGTGTTGCCGTCGATCCGCACGCGGACAGCCGGGTTGGCGCGCAGGAAGCCCGCCAGCGGCCGCAGCCGCGCCTCCGCACCCGGACGCAGCACCGCCGAGCCGGTCTCGAACAGCACGTCCTGCAAGTCGAAGACGGCCCCTTCCGCGCCCTGGCGGAAATGATAGCCGCGCATTCCCTCGCGATCCCAGCCGCCCGGCGGCGGGGCGACCGGCGCCATCGCGACACCCGGCCCATGACGGTCCCAGTCGAAGCCCGCGCGGTCGCGACCGGCGATCTCGTCGAAGGCGGCATCGGCATGGCGCGCCTCGGGAAGCGTGATGAAGCCGTCATGATGGACGTTGAAGTTCCGCACCACCCAGGCGCGCCCGCGGCGGCTGTCGCGGAGTTCGGGGTAGAGCAGGCGGACGCCCGGTCCGACGATGTCGTAGCCGCGTCCCGGCGGACCGTCGTCGCGCCAGTCCCAGCGGTCCTGTGCGACCGCGGGGGCGGCGGCGGCGATGGCGGATGCGGCGATGAGGCTCGCGACGATGGTCGAACGGATCATTGGTTTCACTCCTCGATAGTGCCCTACCGCTAGATCCGCACGCTTGAACCATGGGTGAGTACGTCGGTTAGCTCGCGTTCAGCTTGGCGCGACCTGCCCAGCCGCGACCCGCAGGTGCAGCGCATCGTCGGGCAGACCACCGAACAGCGCCGGCTCGGTGCCGCTCATCCAGACCTGGCCGCCGCCCGCGGCGAGGCGATCGAACAAGGCCGCACGCCGGACCGGATCGAGATGCGCCGCGACCTCGTCGAGCAGCAGCACCGGCGCACGGCCGACCCGTGCGGCGACGAGATCGGCATGGGCGAGCACGATACCGAGCAGCAGCGCCTTCTGCTCGCCGGTCGAGCATCGCTCGGCGGGCTGGCGCTTGGCGCGGTGGACGACCGCGAGATCGGTGCGGTGCGGCCCGGCGAGCGTGCGCCCCGCCGCTGCATCGCGGCCGCGCCCGGCGCGCAGCTCGGCGGCGAGATCGCCTTGCGTCCAGCCGGCAAGCGTCAGCGAAGCGCGCGCGAACGGGCCGTCGGGTTCGGCCGCCAGGCGGTCTTCGAGCAGCGCCACGCAGGCGGCGCGCGCCGCGGCGATCGCGCCGCCATGCTCCGCCATCCCGGCCTCCAGCGCGGCGAGCCAGGCCGGGTCTGCGCCCTCGGGCTCGGCGAGCAGCTTGTTGCGCGCGCGCATCGCCGCCTCGTAGCGCGCGGCGTGGTGGCCGTGCCCGGGCTCGAGCGCGAGCACCAGCCGGTCGAGGAACCGCCGCCGCCCGCCTGCGCCCTCGGCGAACAGCCGGTCCATCGCCGGTGTCAGCCACAGCACCGAGATCCGCTCGGCGAGCGCGGTCGCCGCCGTCCCCGCGCCGTTGATCCGCACCACCCGTCGCTCGGGCGCCGCGGCGGTCGCGCCGGTCCCGATCTCGGTGCCGTCGGCGAGCCGCGCGGCGACCGCGAAGCCGCCCGCCCCCGCGCTCCGCGCCATCTCGCCGAGCGTCGCGCCGCGCAGACCCCGGCCCGGCGCGAGCAGCGACACTGCCTCGAGCAGGTTGGTCTTGCCCGCGCCGTTCTCCCCGGTCAGCACGACGAAACCCGGCGATGCCGCCAGCCCCAGCGCCGCATAGGAGCGGAAATCGGTCAGCGTGAGGCGGGCGACGGCCATGGCCCCGGCTATACCGCATCGGGACGGATCGCTATGCCGGTCCGCGGAGAAGGCGGAGAGAGACTGACATGGGCGTGGCGACCGAGCTTCGGGCACTCGACCGCAGCCAGTGGAGCGCGGTGATCGCGAGCTTCCTCGGCTGGACGCTCGACGCCTTCGACTTCTTCCTGATGGTGTTCATGATCGACGCCATCGCCACCGAATTCCATTCCGATCACGCCGCGGTGTTCACCGGCGTGACGCTGACGCTCGCGGCGCGGCCGTTCGGGGCGCTGGTCTTCGGCTGGCTGGCGGAGACATACGGGCGACGGCCGATCCTGATGATCGACGTCGCGCTGTTCTCGATCTTCGAGTTCGCCTCCGCGTTCGCGCCCAGCCTCGTCGTGCTGCTCGTCATCCGCACGCTGTTCGGTTTCGCGATGGGCGGCGAATGGGGGCTCGGCGCGAGCCTGGTGATGGAGTCGATCCCCGCCAGGACGCGCGGCATCGTTTCCGGCCTGCTGCAGGAGGGCTATGCGGCGGGCTATCTGCTCGCCTCGGTGGTCTATTACTTCCTGTTCGACGCGATCGGCTGGCGCGGCATGTTCATGATCGGCATCGCGCCCGCGCTGCTCGTCATGGTGATCCGCATCTGGGTCAAGGAGAGCCCGACCTTCGAGGCGTCGCGCCATGTCGAGCGGCCCAATCCGCTCGCGCTGCTGGCCAAGCACTGGCGGACCTCGCTCTACGTCGTCGTGCTGATGACCGCGTTCAACTTCTTCAGCCACGGCACGCAGGATCTCTATCCGCAGTTCCTCAAGACCCAGCACCATTTCGACACGCACACGGTCGGGCTGCTGACCGGCTTCATGAACGTCGGCGCGATCAGTGGCGGCATCCTGTTCGGCGCGCTGTCGGACCGGTTCAGCCGGCGCTGGGCGATCATCGCAGCCGCTCTGCTCGCGCTGCCGATGATCCCGCTCTGGGCATTCAGCCACACCGCGGCGATGCTGGGCGTCGGCGCGTTCCTGATCCAGGTCGCGGTGCAGGGTGCGTGGGGGATCGTGCCCGCGCATCTCAACGAGCTCGCGCCCGACGGCACGCGCGGCATCTTTCCGGGCTTCGCCTATCAGGCGGGCAACTTCATCGCCTCGATCAACGCGCGCTGGCAGTCCGGGATCGCCGAGAAGACCAGCTATGCGCATGCGCTCGCGCTGGTCGCGGGCGTGACCGCGATCGTGCTCGCGGCGTGGACGTTCGTCGGGCCGGAGCGGAAGGGCAAGACGCTGAGCTAGCGCCGCAGCCGCCACATCTTCCACGGCGAGCTTGCCGGCAGCGCCACCGGGATCAGCCAGTCGGGCGTCCAGCCGTCGACGAGCTTGGCGTAGAAGCCGCCGGGCGCTTCGGCCTGGTAGATCGTCGCCTCGCTCATGTGCGGGCAGACCAGCAGATAGTCGGCGTGGTGCGCGGCGATGATCGCGTGCGCATCGTCGGGCGTGCCGCGAAAGGCGTGCTCGACATCGAGGATCGCCTGCGGGTTGCGATGATAGGGACCGGCGACCGCCGAATGATGGGTCAGCGTGATGAGCCGCGGCCCGGCATCGATGAAGGTGAAGACCACGCCGCGCGGCTGCTGCGCGATCGGGCGCAGCGCGGGGATCGTCGGGCAGCGCCGGTTGGCGAGTTCGCTGGCGTTGGGCGCGGGCCTGGCGCCGGGTGCCGGCGGGGGGCCGGCGACGGCCTTGGGCCTGACCGGCGGCAGCAGCCTCTCGAGCACCGCGGCGTAGAGCCCCGAACAGATCAGCAGCGCGGCGGCGGGCAGGAAGGTGCGGACCAGCAGGAAGCGGCTCTCGTCGGCCCATATGGCGATGCGCCACACCGCCCAGGTGGCGAGCGGCACCGCGAGCATCTGCGCGGACGGCGCGGTGCGGAACTGCCAGAACATCAGCGCCGAGGCGAACAGCCCGAACAGCACCACCGGCAGCCACGCCGCGCCCTCGCGGGTGAAGCGCGCGCGCCACAGCAGCACCGCGCCGGCGAGCGCGCCGACGATCGGCAGCCCGGCCGCGGGCATCCAGACGTCGCGCCCGTGGCGGTAGATCGGCCGCGCCTCGCGGACATGGCTGAGCCACAGCCGCTCGGCCTCGGGCGGGATATGCTCGAGCCGGCCGCCCA
>CAZZZX010000029.1:0-13486 GCA_964658585.1 uncultured Novosphingobium sp. | reverse complement strand
CGCGCTTTTGAAGATAGATCGGCTGGCCGAGGAACAGCGGCGACTGCGCCCGAAACGAGAAGCGGGCGAGCGCGCCCCAGCGCTGGGCGAAGCCGGCGAGCCTGGCGGCGGTGACCGGCCCGTGGACGACGAGCGCCGGGTAGCCCTCGATCTTCGTGGCGTAATCCGTGTCGTAATGGATGCGGTGGCCGTTGAAGGTGGCGGCCGAGAAGCGGAACAGGTTGACCGGCCCCGGCTTCCAAAGCTCGCCGCTGATCTTGCCAGCGGGCGCAGGCATCGGTGCGGGAGCGCCGTCGCCACGATAGACGTAGCTCTGCGTCTCGACGACGCAGGCGATACCCCGCTGGCTCAGCTTACGCTCGACCTCGACGAAGACGAGATCGCCCGATCGCCCGCTCTTGGGCGTCACCGAGAGGATCGTGCTGATGAGTTCCGCATCCTCGCCGAGAACCAGCGCGCCCTCGAAACGGATGTCCGCGGCGGCGAACATGCGGCGCGGCAGGGTGATGGGAGGGAGGAAGCCGCCGCGGCGGGGATGCCCGTCCTCGCCGATCGCGCCGTCCGCCGGTCCGGGAAGGAAAAAGGCCCAATGGCCGAGCGGCGGAATTGCCTTCTCGACATCCGGATCGGCGCCGACCGCGAGCGCGTAGCGGCGCAGGCTCTCGACTTCGAGCACCTGCCGGGCCCGCTCCTGTCGTCCGACCGCCGCCTGCCAATCGGCGACCGCAGCGTCGTCGAAGCCGCTCATGCCACCAGCCCCTCGTCATGCAACGCGCCGATCTCGCCGTCGCCCATGCCGAGCAGCGTCGCAAGCAGTTCGTCGCTGTGCGCACCGATGCGCGGCGATGCAGCGACGGGGCGGCGCTCGTCGCCCGGGATCCGCGCGGCGGCGCCCGGGGTCGGATAGGCCGCGCCGTCCGCGTGCGAGACGAGCGAGAAGATCGGGTTGTCGCGGAACAGGCGTGGCTCGTGGGCGAGAGATTCGCGCAGCGTGCGATAGACCGACCAGGTGACGCCGCTGCAATCGAAGATGGGGCCGATCTCGGGAAATCGGAACCGGCCAATGGCGTCCTCGATCAGCGCGTCGACACGTGCGCGATGGACGAACCGCGCGCCCTCGTCGACCGCGAAAGCGACGCCGAGCTCGGCCTCCAGCGCGGCGATCTCGGCGTCGATGCCGAGCGCCTCGAGCATCCCCGACCATTGCCGCGGCGTGATCGCGACGATCATTACCCGCACGCCGTCGGCCGTCACGAAATCGCGGCCGAAGGCGCCGAACAGGTTGTTGCCGCTTTTCGGCCGGTCTTCCCCCGACAGAGTCACCTCGGCGACGTTACCGAGATTGCCGAGCGTCGCCGCCGCCAGATCCGACAGCGCGAGCCGTACCTCGCGGCCCCTGCCCGTCTCGCGGCGGTCGCGTTCGGCGGCGAGCAGCGCGAAGGCGGCATAGGCGCCCGCGAGCAGATCCCATGCCGGCAGCACGTGATTGACCGGGCGCGGATCGTCGGGGTGCCCCGTCATCGTCGGCACGCCGACCGAAGCGTTGATCGTATAGTCGACCGCGGGCGAGCCGTCCGCCCAGCCCATCACGCGCAGGCAGATCAGATCGGAACGCAGCGCCGCGAGCTTCGGGTAGGAGAGGAAACCCTCGACCGGGAAATTGGTGACGAACAGCCCGTCGCCGGCGGTGGCGAGGCGCTGCGCGAGTTCGCGCCCCTGCGGTCTGGAGAGATCGAGCGCGATCGATTTCTTGCCCTTGTTCAATCCCTCCCAATACAGGCTCTGACCCTGCGGCCCGATCGGCCAGCGCTTCGAGTCCGGGCCGCCGCCGATCTGGTCGAAGCGGATCACCGTCGCACCCATCTGCGCCAGATGCAGCCCGCAGGACGGGCCGGCGATGAACGCCGCGCCCTCGACGACCGTCAGCCCCTTCAGCAGATCGTACATCAGGCGGGCTCGTACGCCGACAGGCCGAGCAACGCGCGGCGACGCAGCCAAAGGCTGGGGCGATAGCGATCCGACCCGGTGATCGCCTGGAGCTGGCGCATGATCTCGTGCGCCTTGGGCAGGCCGAGCCAGTCGGCCCACTCGATCGGCCCCTTCGGATAATTCTGCGCGAGCTTCATCGCGAGATCGATGTCCTGGGGGCTGCCGATGCCGATCTGGGCGAGCTCGCAGCCGAGATTGGCGACCATCGCGAGCATCCGCTGGAGCACGAACCCCGGTGAATCCCGAACGATCTCCGCTGCAAAGCCATGACCGCGCAGCCACCCGGCCACGTCCGCAGCGGCGGCACCGCCGCCGACCGCCGCCATCACCGTCAGATGCCTGGTCGCGAGGGCCGTGAAGTCGATCGCCACGGTCGTCTTCGGATCGAGACCCAGCCGTGCGCAGGCGGTGGCGGCATCCTCGCCGATCGGCGCGATCAGCGTGACGTCGTTGCCGGGCTCCCAGCCGGTCGCCTCGGCCAGCGCCTCCCATTCCGGAGCGGCCTCGCCGATCGCAGGGCGCAGCGTCTTGCCGCTGCTCACCGCCATCGGCGCGGCGGGCTTCTCGGCGCTTTCGCCATAGTCGAAGAAGCCCTGCCCGCTCTTGCGGCCGTATCGACCGGCATTGGCCATCAGCGCGTGCAGCGTCGTCGTCTTGAGGCGCGGGTCGTGCTGATAGCCTTCGTAAATGAAATTGGTGGCGGGATAGTTCACGTCGATCCCGGTGAGATCCATCAGCTCGAACGGACCCATCCGGAAGCCCGCCGCGTCGCGCAGGATGCGGTCGACGGTGGCCGGATCGGTGACCCCCTCCTGCACGATCGCGAGACCCTCGAGCGCATAGGCGCGACCCTGCAGGTTGACGAGGAAGCCGGGCCCGTCCTTGACCGTCACCGGGGTCTTGCCGATCGCCCTGGCGAGAGCGCTTGCCCGCTCTGCGACCGCGTCGCTCGTCGACGGCCCGACGATCACCTCGACCAGCTTCATCAGCGGGACCGGATTGAAGAAATGCAGCCCGCAGACCCGCGCCTTGCGCGTGCAGCGCGATGCGATCGCGGCGACCGACAGCGAGGAGGTGTTGGTGGCGAGGATCGCGTCCGCCGTCACGATCGTCTCGAGTTCGGCGAACAGCGCCTGCTTGGGCTCGAGCCGCTCGACGATCGCCTCGACCACGGTCTCGGCGGCTGCGAAGTCCTGCAACGACGTGGCCAGCGTGAGGCGCGATCTGGCGTCCTCGGCGGCGCCGTCCGGCAGCTTGCCCTTGTCGACCAGCCGCGCGATGCGATCGATGATCTCGCCGCCGGCCTTGGCCAGCGCCTCGCCGTTGAGATCGTAGAGGATCACCGACAGCCCTGCCACGAGGCCCGTCTGCGCGATGCCGGCACCCATCGGCCCCGCCCCGACCACTCCCAACGTACCCGCGTCGCTCACCGTGTCACTCTCCTCGTTACGTATCCGCGCCGCGCGCGGCTCAAACCTTCAGCCCGGCCTCGCGGAGCAGGGCCTTGGCGATGATGGTCTGCTGGATCTGGCTCGTCCCCTCGTAGATCCTCAGGAGACGCACGTCCCGGTAGAAGCGCTCGACCTTGTACTCGGCCATATAGCCTGCGCCGCCATGGACCTGCACGGCGCGATCGGCGACGCGACCGAGCGCCTCGGTCGTGAAATACTTGGTGCAGGCGACATCGGCCGAGACCTTCTCGCCCCTGTCGAAGCGCGCCGCCACGTCCTTCACCATCAGCCACGAAGCATAGGCTTCGGTCCGGCTGTCGGCGATCATGCCCTGGACGAGCTGGAACGCGCCGATCGCCTGGCCGAACTGTTGCCGTTCGACGGCGTAACGCACGCTTTCCTCGACCAGTCGGTCGCTCATGCCCGAGGCGAGCGCCGACATGTGGATCCGCCCGCGATCGAGCACCTTCATCGCGGTCTTGAAGCCGCGTCCCGGTACGCCGCCGATGATGTTGGCAGCGGGCACCACGACGTCGTCGAACATCACGTCGCAGGTGATCGTGCCTTTCTGGCCCATCTTCTTGTCGTTCTTGCCGAAGCTGATGCCGGGCGTGTCCGCGGGCAGGATGAACGCGGAGATGCCGCCGGCGCCCGTCACATCGGCTTCCGTCCGCGCCATCACCGTGAACATGCCCGCACGCGGCGCATTGGTGATGTAGCGCTTGGTCCCGTTGATCCGGTAGACGTCGCCGTCCTTCGTGCCCGTCGTCCTGACCGACGCGGCATCCGAGCCGGCGCCGGGCTCGGTCAGTGCGAAGCTCGCGAACATCTGCCCGCTGGCCAGCTTGGGCAGCCATTCGGCCTTCTGTTCGGGCGTGCCGTCGATGACGATGCCCTGGCTGCCGATGCCGACCGTCGTGCCGATCACGGAGCGATAGGCGAAGGAGGTGCGGCCGAGCTCGAAGATGATCTGCGCCTCCTCGGACATGGTGAGGCCGAGCCCGCCATAGTCCTCCGGCACGGTCAGGCCGAACAGGCCCATGTCGCGCATGTCCTGGATGATCTCGGCCGGAACGGCGTCCTCGTGCTCGACGCGGTCCTCGTTGGGAATCAGCCGCTCGTCGACGAAGCGGCGGACCGTCTCGCGCAGGAGGGAAAAAGTCTCGTCGTCCAAAGCCTTCTCCATGTCATGCGTGCAGCGGACGGATCGCGCAAACCTGTATCCCTATTGCGGGCGCGGTCCGGCTATGCAAGGCCCGTCCACCCTGATTTTGCGCAAGGCGCGGACGGGTCGCGGGTTTCGAGGGAATGGCATGAGTGCGCTGAGCGGAATTCGGGTGCTGGACTTCGGCCGCTACATCGCCGGGCCGTATGCGGCGACGCTGCTGGCGGATTTCGGCGCCGACGTGATTCGCATCGAGCGGCGCGAGGGTGGCGAGGATCGCGGTATCGCGCCCGTGACCGAGGACGGGGATGGTGCCGTCTTCCTCCAGGTCAACCGCAACAAGCGCTCGCTCACCCTCGATCCGCGCGCGCCGGGAGCTGACGAGGTCGTGCGCCGGCTGGTCGCCAGCGCGGACGTGGTGATCGCCAACGTGCCGACCTCGGCGCTCGCCAAGATGGGCATCGACTACGAGACGCTCACCGCCATCCGGCCGGACATCATCCTCGCCAACCTCTCCTCGTTCGGCCCCGTCGGTCCGTGGGCGGAGCGGCCGGGCTTCGACAGTGTCGGCCAGGCGATGTGCGGATCGGCCTTCCTGTCCGGCCCGGGCGACGTGCCCTATCGCACGCCGATTACCTGGGTGGATCACAGCACCGCCCTGTATGCCGCGTTCGGCGTGATGGTGGCGCTGTTCGAGCGGCGGGCCAGCGGCCGGGGCCAGCAGATCGACGGGAGCTTGCTCGGCTCGGCGATCGCGTTCAGCAGCACCTTCCTGATCGAGCAGGCGCTGACCGGCCTGGATCGTACCGCGATCGGCAATCGCGGGTTCCTGAACGGCCCGACCGACACCTTCCGCACGCGCGACGGCTGGATCGTGACGCAGGTGGTCGGACGCCCGATCTTCGCGCGCTGGGCGGCGCTGATCGGCGAGCCTGAATGGCTCGACGACCCACGATTCGCCACCGACGAACTGCGCGGCGACAATGGCGCCCTGCTGTCCGCACGGATGGCGCGCTGGTGTGCCGAGAGGAACTCCGACGACGCGCTCGACGCTCTCGGCCGGGCCGGCGTCCCGGCGGGTCCGGTGTTGTCCCCGCAACAGGCGCTCGATCATTCGCAGGTTCACGCGATGGGGATCATCCAGCCGACGCAGGTCCGCGGGCACGACGGCGCGGTACCGCTGACGCGGCCACCGATCAACCTGAGCGCGACGCCCGCCGACATCCGCCGGGCGCCGCCCCGAATCGGCGAGCACAGCGACGAGATCCTCGCCGAACTCGGCTTCGACGCGGCCACGGTCGCCGGTCTGCGCGCGCAGGGCGTGATCTGACGCGATCGGCGGAAGCGCCTCCCCCGTCGGGACCGCTCAGACAGCGGCGGCGGCGACCTTTTTTCCCGTTGGGGCGGGCACGCACGCTGCGCCCCGCCCCGCCCATGCCTCAGAAGTCGAGATTGAGTTCCAGCCCGTAGGTCCGCGGCCGCTCGAACGCGCCGTTGATCGAGGAGCCGTAATTGACGGTGTAGAGCAGATCCCTGGTATTGAGGATGTTCTGGACGAAGCCGGACAGCTTCGCCTTGGCGCCCGCGATCGGAATGTCGGCGATCGAGACGCGAGCATTGGCGAGCCAATAGCCGCCCGCGAGAGCCGCCTTGCTCAGCGCGTCGAGATAGGCCTGTCCCGATGCGAAGCCTGGCGGCACGAGCGCCGCGTTGATCGGGCCGGTGAAGAAGCCCGCCACGTTGGCGCCGCTGCCGTAATAGTGGCCGCGATAATCGCCATCGACCCGGAACAGCAGGTAACTGCCGTTGCCGAATTTCGGGAAATCATATTCGCCCGAGAAAGCGAAGGTCTGTTTCGGCGCGCGGTACAGGCTCCCGTCCGAAAATTTCGGGTCGTTCAGTCCGAGATTCGCCGAAAGCGTCAATCCAGTGACCGGGATCAGGGTGGTCTCGATCTCGAAGCCCTTCACCGTCGAGGTGCCGGGTGTGTTGTAGACGAGGATTCCGAGCGGATAAGGCGGAGTCAATCCGGAGGCCGCGAGAACCTCGTTGTTCGTCTGACTGGTACTGGGCAAAGCATTCTGAATGTCATGCCGCCAGGTGTAGTAGGCCGCCGCGTTGATGCGCAGCTTGCGATCCAGCCACTCGGTCTTGAAGCCCACTTCCACCTGTCGATCATCCTCCGGCTTGAAGGACAGTTCGCCGGTGATGCCGCCCGACACGTAGCCGGTCGAATATTTGGCGTAGATCAGCTTGGTTGGCGTCACCTGCGCGTTGATCGCGCCATCGTAGGTGAAACGGCTATACTGGACCTTGCCGACCCCTACCCCGATGATGTCGCGCAGATCGTTGGCGCGGCGATAGTCGGTGGTATAGCGGCCACCGGCGGACAGCTTGAAGACGTCGTTCAACCGATAGTCGGCGTGGAGGTAGCCTGCCACGGACTGGTTGCGATACCGCGCATACTCGCCGAGTGCATAGGGACCGGGCACCGAGATACCGAGCGCTTGGCCGATCACCGGGAAGTACGCGCTCGCGGCCCGGGTCGGGTCGTACACGCCCGGATTGCCAGGGATTGACGCGAAAGCGCTATAGACGCTGGTGAACTGCGAATGCTCGTAGAAATAATAGCCCCCCAAGATAAAGTTAAGATCACCGAACTTGCCGATAACCTGGTCTTCCTGGCTGAACTGGTGCTCACGCAGATTCTGATAGTCCGCCGTAATCGAGAACGGTACCGGCGCGATCGGAGCCAACGTCCAGTCGGCACCATCCAGGTCGACGAACCCGCCTGCCTTGAGCTGGCGATAGGACGAGATGTTCTTGAGCGTGATCGCATCGCTGGCCGCGTACTCTGCGGTAAGCAGATGCCCGTAGCTCGTGATATTGGAATAGCCCTGTTCGCCTTCGGGCAGCGCGCTCAGCCGGGTGAAGCTCTGCGGTACCGTCGCCTTGTTGGCCGAGTACAGAATAGCGAGCAGCGTGTTGAGGCCGGCTGACGCCGCATCGGGCAGGAAGCCGATCACCTGGTTGACGCCGGGTGCTTCCTTGAGATTGTTGTAGTCGAACTTGTAGTCGACGGTCAGCCCGTCGATGCCGGTATAGCGTGCCTTGGCGATCACGCTGTCGGCGTTCGAGCTTCCGAACCGTTTTACCGGAGTGAACGAACCATAGCCGGCATAGGTCTCGCCCGCGGTCCGGGTGGTGCTGTTGCGAACATCGCCGTCGGAATCGTCGTGCTGGTACGAGACGCGCACCGCCAGTCCGTTGGCGATCGGTTCGTTCAGGATGATCGATGCGCGCTTGTGGTCGTAGTTGCCGTAGAGCAGATCGTACTTCAGCTCCTGACGATCGGTCGGCACGTTGGTGATGAAGTTGATCGCGCCGCCGGCACTGTTGCGGCCGAACAGCGTCCCTTGTGGCCCGCGCAGCACCTCGACGCGCGCCAGATCGGGAACTTCGAAGCCCTGACCTTCCGATCGCGCGATATATACGCCGTCGATGTAGAAGCCGATGGTGTTGTCCACCGCGGGGGTGGGCAATGCGATGCTGGTTGTACCGCGGATGGTGAAATAGCCACTGCCCGGCGTGGTGGTGCGAGACGCGGTCAATCCCGCGACCGAGCCCTTGAGATCGTTGATTCCGAAGATCTGCCGCGCCTGAAGCGCGGAGGGCGTAAGCGTGCCGACCGAGATCGGCACCTTCTGCAGATTCTCGTTCACGCGCCGCGCGGTGACGACGATTTCCTGCAGACCGCTCTGCAGCCCCAAGCCTCCTCCGCCCGGCACCGCCTTGGTCGCCGCCCCGACGCCCGGAGCGGCGGGCGCTCTCGCGCCAACCGGGCCGGTCGCATCAGCGGCGGCCGGCGCGCCCGTGTTATTGGACGCATCCGGGGCGGCAGGCGTGGTCTGCGGAGTGATGGGCGTGCCCGCAATCGAACCGCTCGCCGGGCTCGCCTGTGCCAGGAGCGGCGACGCGCTCGCTACCGCCAACGCAGACAGACCGATGCCCGCCGACAGACGCGCACGGTGGCAAAAGAAGCCCTGAAAGACGGACATATCATTCTCCCCTAGACGCATTTTTTATTCGAACGACGCGGCGCGTGGCCGGCATCCGCCCAATCGCGGCTGTTTCGACTCTGCGCGATGCCGTTAGCTATTTCAACAGCGTCGGCGGGAGAGGCAAGAAAATCAGGACAGAAAAACGATCATAAAGATGCCTGATATGGCGAAAATGTCACGGAGTGATCGCCCGGGGGTGCCTTTCAGTCCTCAGCGCCTGGGGGTGCCAGGTCATTCTCGCGCAGGAACATGCCCGTACGGAGCGGGAAGCCCGCTTCGACCCGATACCTCCGGAAATCGGTAATCCCCCGCGAGGCCAGCAGCGTGTCGTCGATGAAGAAGTTGCCGCTGCATTCGCGCGACGGCTGGGTGAGGATCGCATGGGCCGCGTCGGCCATGATATCCGGCTTGCGGCAATGCTTTAGCTGATCGCGATCGGCGGCCGCGAACTCGATCGCCGCGGTAGCCACGCCGAAACGCGGCCAGAGCGCATTGAACGCGATACCGTCGTCCCGGAACTCCTCGGCCATGCCCAGCACCGTCATCGACATGCCGTATTTCGACATGGTGTACGCGACATGCCCGCTGAACCAGCGCGGATCGAGGTTGATCGGCGGCGACAATGTCAGCACGTGCGGATTAGCGGCCTTGCGCAGATATCCGATCGCAGAGCGCGATACGAAAAAGGTCCCGCGCACGTTGATCTGGTGCATCAGGTCGTAGCGCTTGACCTCGGTGTCCTCGACCGGCGTCCTGGAAATCGCCGACGCATTGTTGACGACGATGTCGATCCCGCCGAAACGATCGGCAGTGCGCGCCATCGCCGCCTCGATCGCCTCGGGATCGCGTATGTCGAGCATGATCGGCAGCGCCCTGCCGCCGGCCCGCTCGATCGCTTCCGCCGCCGTGTAGATGGTTCCCGGAAGCCGCCGATGCGGCTCGGCGGTCTTGGCCGCCACGGCGATGTTCGCACCGTCCCGCGCGGCGCGCAACGCGATGGCGAGGCCGATCCCGCGGCTTGCCCCCGTCACGAACAGCGTCTTGCCGTTCAGCCCCATTTCCACGCGTCCGGTCCTTTCCCGATCCGCGCGCTCAGACCTGCAAGTCCGCCCAAGCCGCATCCGCGTCCATCAGCATCGTCTTCGGCTCGAGATAGGCGCGCAGGCCGTTCGGTCCGCCCTCGCGGCCGATACCCGACTGCCTGAAGCCACCGAAGCCGATATGAAAGTCGGTCTTGAAGCCGTTATGGCCGACGGTCCCGGAGCGCAGCTGGCGGCCGACACGATACGCGGCATCGACATCGCCTGTGAACACCGCACTGTTCAGACCGAAGATCGAATTGTTGGCGATTGCCACGGCATGCGCCTCGTCGTCGGCCGGGATCACCGCGGCGACCGGGCCGAAAATCTCTTCCTGTGCGATGGTGGCGTCGGGATCGACGTCGGTGAACAGCGTCGGCTCGACGAACCAGCCGCGATTGAGATGCGCCGGCCGCGCGCCGCCGGTGGCGAGCGTCGCGCCTTCCGCCTTGCCGCGCGCGATATAATCCTCGACCCGCTCGCGTTGACGCTCGGTGGCGAGCGGCCCGAGGCGGGTGGCGGCGTCGAAGGGATCGCCAACCTGGACCTGCTTGAATGCCGCCGCCATCGCGTCGGCGAAATCGGCCTGGCGCTTGCGCGGCACGACGACGCGGGTGAGTGCCGCGCAGACCTGGCCGTTCATGTACATCAGCGACCCGCTCAAAACCTGCGCGGCCGTCGCGATGTCATAATCGTCGAGGATGACGGCGGCGGACTTGCCCCCAAGCTCGAGCGTGCAGCGTGCGATCCGCTCGCCGCAGATCGAGGCGATGCGGCGGCCGGCGGCGCTCGACCCGGTGAAGCTCACCTTGTCCACGCCCGGGTGCCGGACGAGCCGTTCGGAAACCTCGCGGTCGGCGGTCAGCACGTTGACCACGCCGGCCGGCAGGCCGACCTCCTCGCATATCTCGGCAAGGATCAGCTGCTCGGTCGGCGCCTCGGGAGAGGCCTTGACGATCACCGTGCAGCCCGCGAGCAGCGCGGGCGCCACTTTGAGCGCTGCGAGCATCGCGGGTGCATTCCACGGGATGATCGCGGCGACCACGCCGACGGCCTCGTACGCGACCAGGCCGATCCCACCGCCCATGGTGGGCGTGTGCTTTTCGATGAACGGGAACGTCTCCGCCATGTCGGCGAAACGGTTGTAGGTCATGGCGGCCATATAGGCACCGCCCCCAGCCGCGCTGGCGACGATCCCCATCTGGTGGGTCTGGCCCTCGCCTAGAGCGGCCATGCGCTGCTGCAGCCTGCCGGCGATCGCGCGGAGATAGCCGGCGCGCTCCGCATGGCCGAGGCGCGGCCAGGGCCCGTTGTCGAACGCGTCCCGCGCTGCGGCGACGGCGCGTTCGATGTCGGCGGCGCCGGCTTCGGCGACACGCGCGTAGATTTCGCCGCTGTGCGCAGAGACGACGTCGCGCAGCGTATCGCCGGCCGGCTCGGACCATGATCCGCCGATGAAGAAGCGGTCGGGCGCCTTGATATGGGGGTGAAGCGCCGTCGCGGATGCCATGTCGATCTCTCCTCGCGAACCTCGGCGCGCGCCGGGCCCGATTCTCGTCTCTGGCGGAGACTCGCCGCGGCTCAAGCGATGCACCATCGGCATCCCGATCGGCAAGAAAAAAGCTATCTCTTTTCGATCGCGTTCAGTCGTTCGCCGGATAGGCCCGGTGTAGAAAGGTCCGGATCGCCGCCGAGAAAGGACTGTTGGCGTCGCCCGCCACCATGTGGCCGGCACCGGCGACCTCGGCGACCTGGATCTGTGGGATCAGCGCACGCATATGCTCGACCGACTCCTTGTCGACGAGCTCACTGTGCTCGCCGCAAACCATCAGCGTCGGCACCGCGATACGCCGCGCCGCGGCGTCGAGGTCGAGCACCGGCCACGCCTTGCCCTTGCCCGACATGAAGGCGGGATCCCAATGCCAGAAGAAACGCCCTTCGCGCTCGCGCAGGTTGCGCCGCAATCCCTCGATATTGGACGGCCGCGGTCGATGGGTCAGGTAGCGCGACACCGCATCGGCGGCATCCTGCACTGTCGCGAACCCGTCGGGGTTCGCCTTCATGAACCGCTGGATCGCGGAGCGGCCCTCGGGCTTGGTCCGGGTCGCGATGTCCACCAGCACGAGCACCGAGGCCGGCGGCGGGGCGTCGTCGCCCAGCGCCACGAGCGCGGTCAGGCCGCCCAGCGAGGCGCCGATCAGCGCCGGTTCGCCGCCGACCTGCGCGATCACGCAGCGCAGATCGTCGGTGAGCAGCCGCAGGCTGTAGCCATCGGTCGCCCAATCGCTCTCGCCATGCCCACGCGCGTCGACGGTGATCGCCCGATAGCCGTCGTCGGCAAGCTGGCGCGCGGTGCGGCGCCACGAGCCCCGCGTCTGCCCGCCACCGTGAAGCAGCAGCACCGGCCGGCCCGACCCGACGATATCGGCGGCGAGCCGGGAACCGGCGGCCCCTGTGAACCAGTGCGCGGTCTCGCCCTCGCGCGCCGGTCTTGCCTCCGTGGCCATGCCGTCCTTCAGGCGGGGACGGTGAAGGGCGCCGGCTCGCCGACCCACTTCTCGCGGCCGGCCTCGAGCGCGTTCGCCATCCGGCCCCAATGCGCGTCGTCGTTACCTTTGAACAGGATGTGGAAATGCGCGGCGTTGCGGAATTCCAGCACCTCGGCGCCGTCCGCGCCGACGACATAGCTGTAGCCGTGATCCGCGGGGACGAAGAAGCCGTCGCCCTTGCCCAGCGTCTGCGAGCCGAGCTGGATCGATCCGCCCAGGATGTAGTAGATGCAGTCGGCATTGTGGCTGTGGCGGGGCAGGACATAGCCGCTCTTGAACCAGGCGTGGCTGAGGCTGAGCCCGGGATCGCCCGGCACCTCGAACAGCAACGACGCCTCCTCGCCGAGCCCGCGCGGCAGGCCGACCTTGGCGAGCTTGGCGAAACCCTGCATCACACTCTCGTCGATGCCCTCGAACGGCATCATCTCGGGCGTGAGTTCGGTGCGGTCGCCATGCCGGAACACGGTCATCCGCTTCCGCTCGGCGGACTTGGTCTGCGTGCTGTCGATATCCGCCACGACAATATCTCCTGTGCCGGCCGCAGACTCGATGCGACCTTTTCTGTCAAAGAGTAACATCTTCCCCGCGGGCCGTCATCATCGCCCGCGCGACGATCACCCCATGCGCACGCCCGCATGGAGACCGCCGTCGACCGGCAGATTGACGCCGGTGATGTTGGAGGAGAGGTCGCAGGCGAGAAACAGCGCGCCGTTGGCGCAGTCCATCGGATCGATCACGTCGCCGAGCGGGTGGAGATTGGCGACGATCGCCTTGGCATTGTCAGTCCAGGCGGCGGCGCCGTGGCCGAATTTGGTCGGCATCGCCGCCGGACAGACCGCGTTGACCCGGATCCTCTCCTTGGCGACCTCCATCGCCAGCGCCCTGGTCAGCGTGGACACCGCACCCTTGGTCGCGCCGTAGTCCGGTCCTCCGAAGGCGACGATCCCGGCCAGCGACGAGGTGTTGACGATCACCCCGCCCCCGCCCTGACGGCGGAACTGCCTGATCGCGGAGCGACAGCCATTGGCGACGCCGCCGGCGTTGATCTCCATCATCCGCATCAGCTCCTCGAACGAGCCGTCGAGGAAGCTGCTCGGGCCGCCGCCGGTGCCGAGCACCTTGGTCGCGACGCCGGCATTGTTGTACATGATGTCGAGCCGGCCGAATTCGGCGACCGCGGTGGCGACGGCCT
>CAZZZX010000028.1:0-13504 GCA_964658585.1 uncultured Novosphingobium sp. | reverse complement strand
TGAAGCCCACGCCGTTGCCGCGCACGTAGATCAGCCTCGGGTTCGCGGCGCGCAGATCCTCGACATCGATCTTGAGCGAGCGGATCGCCTTGGGACGGAGGCTGGTGAGGAACACGTCGGCGGTCTTGACCAGCGCCAGCAACGCCTCGCGTCCTGCGGCACTCTTCAGGTCGATCGCGATGCTCTTCTTGCTGTGGTTGTTCTGCTCCATGGCGAGATTGACGGACGCGACCTCGCGCCCGTCGCCGACCTTGAGCGTACGATAGGGGTCGCCGGTGCCGGTGGTTTCGATGTGGATGACCTCGGCGCCCTGGTCGGCGAGCAGCATCCCGGCGCCCGGCACGAAGACATATTGCGCGAGTTCCAGCACGCGCACGCCGTCGAACATTCCCCGTGTCAACGAACCCCTCCCGCAATCTCGATGATCGGACGGCCGGCCCGTTTGTTGCCCGTGCCGCCGGCCTTTGGGCGAGCGGCGGGGCACCCGGCGGGAATCGGCCTGGACCCGGTGATGCCGGAGGGGACCACGCATCGGATGTCGGCGACGGGCGTGTCGTCGACGCGTTGGTCGTGCGAGATCGCAATGACGCCGTCCATCAATCCTCTACCTGTTTTGCGATCGGCTTGAGGTGTTTGCCGGGCGTCGTCAAGAGCCTGCACCTTGCCCGTAATTGAGCAACCCCTTTCGGGCCCTGCGGGATCGGTGTAGCCTTCCCCTTATAACGGAATACCAGGATCGAGAGGATTTGGCGCGCATGGATCAGAACCCGGCCGAGGGCGAGCATCCGCCAATCCGCGAATCGGATAGTTCAATCGCCGCCGCGCTGATGGAGGCGCGGATCGTACCACTGATCATGTCGATCGTGCATCTGACCGGCGATGCGTCGCTGCTCGATAGCGTGTCGGTCGAGGGCCTTACCATCCAGAATATGGACGGGACGCTGAGCGAGGAGACCAAGGCGATGGTCAGAGCGCGCGCGCTGGCCGCGCTTGTCGCCTATCGCGACGGTGCGCCGCCGCCGCCGCCGCCGGGGGAGGCGCTGCTCCAGCGCATGATCGATTTCATCGCCGGCAGGTCGGTGACCTCCGACTATACCGCGATGCTCAAGGACGATCTTGGTCTGGGCGGAGAGTGGCGGCTCGATTGGACCGAAGGTAAGGCACCGCGGCAGGCGGCCGATCTGCATACGCTGGTGATCGGCGCCGGCATGTCGGGCCTGCTCCAGGCGCATCGCCTGTCCGAGGCGGGACTTCCCTTCGTGATCGTCGAGAAGAACGACGATGTCGGGGGCACCTGGTACGAGAATCGCTATCCGGGCTGCCGGGTCGACAGCAGCAACCATTTCTATTCCTACTCCTTCGAGCCCAATCTCGACTGGTCCGAGCATTACAGCCAGCGCGACGAGCTGCACGCCTATTTCCGGCGCTGTGCCGAGCGCTTCGGCCTGCGGGACAAGATCCGCTTCAGGACCGAAGTGATCGCGGCACGCTGGGACGAGGGCCGGGCGCTCTGGCAGGTCACGCTGCGCAGGGGCGATGGCGGCGAGGAGACGTTGCGTGTCAACGCCATCGTCAGCGCGGTCGGCCAGCTCAATCGGGCGAAGATCCCCGATTTTCCGGGCCGCGAGCGTTTCCGCGGACCGGCCTTCCACGCCGCACAGTGGGAGGAAGGACATGTCCTGGAGGGCAAGCGCATCGCCGTGGTGGGGGCGGGGGCGACCGCCTTCCAACTGATTCCCGAAATCGCCAAGATCGCGTCGCATCTCGTCTGCTTCCAGCGCTCGCCCGGCTGGATGGCGCCCAATGCCGGCTATCACTCGGCGGTCGAGGACGGGCTGAAATGGTGTATGCAGCACATCCCCTATTATCGGCGCTGGTATCGCTTCTGCCTGTTCTGGGGCGCCGCCGACGCGACGCTGCCGACCTACACGATCGATCCGGAATGGACCGACAAGGATCGCTCGATCAACGCGATGAACGCGAGACAGCGGGAGTTGCTCAGCCAGGCGATCCTCCATCAGCTCCCCGGCCGTCCCGATCTCGCGGAGAAGATCGTCCCGCCCTATCCGCCCGGCGGCAAGCGCCTGCTGCAGGACAATGGCCACTATCTTCGTGCGCTGATGCGGGACAATGTCGAGCTCGTCGCCGACGGGATCGGCGAGATCACCGAGACCGGCATCGTCGACGGGCAGGGCCGCTTCCACGAGGTCGACGTGATCCTCTACGCGACCGGCTTCCACGCCAACAAGTTCCTGTGGCCGATGCGGATCGAGGGGCGGGGCGGCGTGCTGCTCAACGAATTGTGGGGCGATACGCCGCGCGCCTATCTGGGCATCACCGTCCCCGATTTCCCGAACCTGTTCTGCCTGTACGGCCCCGGCACCAATCTCGCGCATGGCGGCAGCATCATCTTCCATGCCGAATGCCAGGTCCGCTACGTGATGGGCTGCCTCAAGCTGATGGTCGAGCAGGGCATCGCCTCGCTCGACGTGAAGCAGGCGGTGTATGACGACTATGTCGATCGGCTGGAGGCGCAGCTTGCCCGCATGGTCTGGTCGCATCCGGGCGTCAGCAGCTGGTACAAGAATGCGCGTGGACTCGTGGTCAACACCTCGCCGTGGCGGCTGGTCGACTATTGGCACTGGACCCAGGCGCCCGATCCGGATGATTACCTGCTCGGTGAGAGGGCGACGGTGGCGGCGTGAACGATCCGGTCACGCCGCCGAGATGCCGCCGTCGATCGAGAGCGCCTGCCCGATGATGAAGCCCGCCTTGTCCGAGCACAGGAACAGGGCGGCGGCGGCGATCTCGTCGGGTTCGCCGATCCGGCGGGTCGGGTTGCGTGCCGCGATCATGTCGACACCGCCCGGCACGCCGTCCAGGTTGGCCAGCGCCATCGGCGTGCGGATGAAGCCCGGACAGACCGCGTTGATCCGGATGCCGTGCCTGGCCTGATCGAGCCCGGCCGCTTTGGTCAGCCCGACCACGCCATGCTTGGCGGCGGTGTAGAAGGGCTTGTTGGGAACACCGGCCACGCCCGCGAAGGAGGCGAAGTTGACGATCGCGCCGCCGCCGGTCAGCCGCATCGCGTCGATCTCGGCTTTCAGGCAAAGCATCGTCCCGCGCAGGTTGATGCCCATGATGCGATCGTAGTCGGCGATCTCCCAGCGCGGCTCGGGCGTGATCTCGGGATCGATGGCGGCGGCGTTGACCGCGCAGTCGAGCCTGCCCAGCGCCGAAACCGCCGCCGCGACCATCGCCTCGACCGATGCCTGATCGGCAACGTCGGCACGCTGGAACAGCGCCGTCCCGCCGGCGGCCTCGATCCGGGCGACCGTGTCGCGCCCGCCCGCCTCGCCGATGTCGGCGACCAGCACCTCGGCGCCTTCGGCCGCAAAGGCGAGGGCGACCGCCCGCCCGATCCCGCTGCCCGCGCCGGTGACCAGCGCGACCTTTCCGGTAAAGTCCGGTATCCTCGTCTCTCCTGTCTTGATCGTCGTCTCGGCCGCGAGGCGCTACGGGAAGGCGTGGGAGTCGATCAGGCCGCCAGTTCGTCGAGGCCGGTGCCTTCCGGCGGTGCGCCGAGCGCGTCCTTCACCTGCGTCATCACATCGGCGGGGAGCGCCGGGGCGGCGGCTTGCCAGGCGTCTGGGCCGGTCCAGCGCTCGATGAAGACGAACCGCTCGGCATCGGCCTGGTCGCGCATCAGCGCCACGCCGAGCGAGCCCGGCAGCGCCGCCACCGCGGCCTGCAGCGCGGTCAATGCCGAGACAAGCGCATCGCCGCCCGCAGGCTTGGCACGCATAACGTAATGGCGGACGAAGGTCATAATCTGTCTCCCATCGATGAGTGTGGTTCGTCGTCGCGCCAGGCGATCGCCTCGCGGATACCCGCCGCGCGGGCGACCCGGATGAATTCGCCGACCACCGCGGTGGTGCGTGCCAGGGCGATATCCGCGCCCGCACGGGAGGCGCGCCCCGCGCCGCGGATCACGACGGCGTGGACGGCATCGTCGCGCTCGGCCTGCGTCACCGCGTCGAGCAGCTGCTCGTCGAGCGCCCAGGTCAGCGCGTTGAGCTTCTGCGGGCGATCGACCGTGATCCTCAACGCCCCCGCCTCAATCGCAGTGCGGAGCAGCGGTCGGGCCATGCTTGCGCTTTCGATGCGACGCTGTGAAAGAGATATAGGAATGCGCCGGGTACCGGACCTGGTAGCGCAGGAGTGGGAAAATGACGGTCGCCTTCATCGGACTGGGCAGCATGGGACTGCCGCTGGCCCGCCTGATCGTGCAGGCGGGCCTCGACCTCGCGGTCTACGACCCGGTTCCCGACGCGATGGCCGCACTCGACGGCCGGGCGCGGACGGCATCGTCGGCGGCCGACGCCGCGGACGGCGCCGATATCGTCTGTCTCTGCGTGCGCGACGACAAGCAGGTGCGCGAGGTCGTCGCCGGGCTTGGCGACAGCCTCGCGGCCGGTGCGGTCCTGATGATCCACAGCACGGTGTCGATCGGCATGATCCACGCGCTGCAGGCCGAACTCGCGTCCCGCGGCGTGGTGGTGGTGGACGCGCCGGTCTCGCGGACGCGGCAGCGCGACGACGAACGCTTCGTCTTCGCGATGATCGGCGGCGAGGCCGATGCCGTCGCGCGTGTCCGCCCGGTGGTCGAAGCCTTCGCCACCGATCTCGAACATGTCGGCCCGCTCGGCGCGGGCATGGCGACCAAGATCGCCAACAACATGGTAACCTGGGTGCAGATCGTCGTCGGCACGCAGGCGGTGAGCCTCGCGAGCAGCCACGGCGTCCCGTACGAGAAGCTGCGCACAGTGATGACGGCCAACGGCAACCTCACCCCGACGATGCGCGCCATGCTCGACGGCAGGGCCGCCTCGCCATCCGAACCGCATCCGGCACGCGACGCATTCATGGCGAGCCAGGCCGGGATCGGTGAGAAGGACCTGCAGCTCGCCATCGACACGGGCGCGGAAACCGGTCTCGACATGGTGCTGGCGCAAGCGGCGAGCGGGGCCGTCAGGGACGCGATGACGCAACCGATCCGAGCCCGGCCCGCTCACGCGCAGCGACCGCATCGTCGTAACGCACGATCACGCTGTCCTGGAACGCGCTGGCGCTGTGGCAGAGCCAGGGATCGACGATAAAGTCTTGATGCTCCGGATCGAACCAGCGATCGACATGCCCCCAGTGATAGGGACTGGCCATGTACGGCCCGCGCAGATCGCCGATGGTGCGAAATTCCTGTTCCCAGACATGGGTCCATCGTCGTGCGCCCTGCGCCTCCTCGACCCGGCTGAGCGCCCAGTTGCGGATTTCCGGGATATAGTCCGGCATCGCCGCCGTATCGCGAGCGAACTGCGCGACAGTATCGGCCGGGGTGCCGGGCTTCACCGCGAGGAACAGCGCGCGATAGATCGCGTCGCCGATGCCGGGCTCGCGCACGTGGACGCGGGTCGGCTGGTAGGCGCAGCTGTCGGCATGGTCGATCGCCGGGTCATCGGCGAGCGCGGCGGGCAGCGTGCGGATCGGGCTTCGCACCCAGCCGGGTTCGTCGCGGAAATGGACGTGCCAGATCAGGTCGCCGCCATTCGCGCCGCCGGGGACGGCGGGACCGAAGCGATGGTGGACGACCGCGGCGTCGTTGCGCGCCGCCTGCTCCAGCCGATCGGCGACCACGCGGCGCGCAGCCTCACCGGCCCTCGGCGCAAAGGTGACGAGTGTGCATTGGCGGAACGTCATGCTGCGATCCCTTCATGATACAGGCGGCGGTGCTCGGCGATCAGCGGGCGCGTCTCCTCCCACCAGCCCAGGACCGTCGGATCGCCGGCCGCGCCGAGCCGCGCACGCCACCAGCCGGGCAGATCCGCCACCGACCAGACGAAGGTAAGCGTGGTCGTGCCGTCGAGCAGGTCGAGCGGCGGGGTGCGCCAGGCGTGGAGCATCGTCATGCCGCGCGCGCGTGCCGCCGGGGCGTAGCCGCCGAGATAGGCGGCGCGCAGCCGGTCGGCACAATCGGGTGCCGCGCGCAGTTCGTCGACGATGAAGTAACCGCCCGCGATCATGCCGTCTCGCCGACGATCTCGAGCAGGATCTTGCCGCGCACATGGCCGTCCGGCACGCGGTCCTGCGCGGCACCGACCTCGGCCTGCGTGCCGACCTCGAAAGGGGGCGGGTTCACCGCGCCTTCGTCGATCGCGGCGAGGATGCGGCGGAAGGCGGAGACCTGGAACGCGCGCATGTCGGGGCTCCGCGACGCGGTGACGGTGTCGATCACGCGGACGCCGCGCGCGGCATAGCCATGCGGATCAGCACCTGACCCGGGCCCGGTTGGGGCACCAGGCGATCGATCTCGTGAAATTCCTGCGAACCGCCGAAGCGCTCGATCACCATCGCCCTCATGCTCTCTCCCACTCTGCCGTTGCAGAAGCGTAACCTCTATCGGCTCCGGGTCCTCGCCGGTCTGCCCTTTTCTTCGGAGCGCTAGATCACGAGGCTGACGGAGTACCAGAGCGTCTCGTGCCACCACAATACAAAAGGGGTATCGAATTCAAGGCGTGCTGATAGTCTTGGATCAGACCGGATCGCAGACCGGATCATGAGAGGGTGCCATGCGCGCGGCCATCTACCAGAAGCCCGACGTTCCGCTCGAGATCGTCACCATCGCCGATCCGGAGCCGCAGCAGGACGAGGTGATCCTGGAGATCGCTCAGGCCGGTATCTGCGGATCGGATCTGCACATGAAGCAATATGGCTATGCCGCGCTGGGCACGATCTTCGGGCACGAGTTCGCCGGAACCGTCGTCGCCGGGGGACGCGAGACCGGGTCGGCATGGCGGGCAGGCGAGCGCGTCACCGCTTTGCCGATCATCGCCTGCCGTCACTGCGAGGCCTGCGACGCCGATCTGCCCGGACTGTGCCGTTCGATCGGCTTCATCGGCACGCCGGTGCGGCCCGGCGCCTATGCCCAGTATGTCGCGGTGCGCACCGACATGATCCAGAAGCTACCCGAGGGCGTGACCTTTTCCGAAGGCGCGATGGTCGAGCCGCTGGCGGTCGCGCATCACGCGGTCGAGCGCGCCGGGATCCGCAGCGGCCATAGCGCGCTCGTCATCGGTGCGGGACCGATCGGCGCGGGCGTGACCCTGTTCGCGCGGATGAAGGGGGCGCGCCACGTCGTGGTCAGCGAGAAGTCGCCGGAGCGCCGCCGGCTCGCGCTCGACATGGGCGCGACGGCGGTGATCGATCCCACCACCGAGGATGTCGCCGCGCGCTTCGCCGAACTCACCGGCGGGCGCCCGCATGTCGTGTTCGAGTGCGTCGGCGTGCCCGGGTTGATCCAGCAGGCGATCGCGCTCGCCGGACTGCGCGGGCAGGTCGTGGTCGCCGGCGTCTGTTTCGGCGAGGACAAGATCATGCCGATCGCGGCGCTGATGCCCGAGCTCACCATCAAGTTCAGCCAATGCTATACCGAGCATGACTTCGCCGCGGTGATCGACGCGATCGCACAGCGCCCGGTGGAGGTCGGGCCGATGCACACCCGCACGGTCGGCTTCGCCGATTTCCCCGCGGCGTTCGAGGCACTGGGAGGCCGCCCCAGGGACTGCAAGGTCCTGCTCGATCCGAGCGGCCTATAGTCTCGGGCGCCTCAACCGGCGCGGGTGTCGCCGGGCGTCGCGCCGTCGGCGAAATGCTTCCGGATGCTCTCGACGGCGCACAAGGCGCCGAAGTCCAGGATCGTGCGCTTGTCGTAGCGGTCGAAATACTGGTCGACTTCCTCCAGTACCGCATCGACCGGTTCGATGCCGGTGCTCTTGGAGAAGAGCGTTCGACCCTTCTGCCATTTCGGCGAACTGTGGACGATCACGAGGCCCATCGCCACCGAACTCAGCCAGCTTGTCGCGAAGCTGAGCCGCCCCTTGTCGAGACCCATCCGGCTCATAATCATGGCGAGCGGCGCCCAGATCCGCAGCCACGCGCTCGATATGTCCTCGAGCTTGAGCAGGGGGATCGCCACGGGATAGCGCTCGAACAGATCGAAGACCGCCTTGAACCAGAGCTTCAGGTCGTCGTCCCACGTCTCGCGCGCCGGATCGAAGCCGAACTGAGACGCGATCGAGCGGGCGGCGGCGTCGAGGATCGCCTCGCGCCCGGCAAAATGCTTGTAGAGCGCCATCGGCGAGACATCCATGCGCTTGCCGAGACGCGGCATACTGAACGCCTCGAACCCCTCCTCTTCCAGAAGGGCGAGTGCCTCCTCGACGATCTGCTCGCGTGAAATACGAGCCGGCCGTCCGCGGCGTCGGACGGTGGCACAGGCGTCGACGGTCATCTTCGGTACGCTAGGCCCCGATGCGAGTGCTGCCAACAGGATAAGCGATGTTCGACCCGTATGTCCTCGCGCATAACACTAGCTGAATAGCGGGCGGATCGATGCCGAACGTGGTTTGCGCGCGCAGCGCGCCTCAAAAGATGTAGCGTTTGTTCGTTTGCCAGCGCCCGTCCCGATGCGGTAAATCCGAGACAAGCCGACAGCCAGAGGATGCCATGAAGGACGACGAACGCAAGGCGATGGACGCCTATCTCGGCAAGAACATCCGCAAGGTCGAAGCGACCAGCAGCCTCCTGCAGAGCACGTCGCGCTGGCTGAACAACGGCAAGATCCGCGAAGTGCTGCCGATCTGGCTGCTGCGCAAGAACGGGCCGGACTTCCCGGTCGAGGCCGATCATACGCTCGGCATGTCGACCGCCTTCGGCGAGGTACTTCCCGAAGCCGAGGTGCTGGCCTTGTTCGAGGACGAGATGGCGGCCAACCCCGCGCTCGATGCGTGGGTCAGGCAAGGCTTCGTCTCGACGTACCGGAACGACGATTTCCTCAAATATCCGGCCGACACGATCGGCGGCCTGATCGGACGGCAGATCCGTGATTTCGGCTTCGATCTCACGCTCGGGATGGGTGACAGGATCCCGGAGACGCTCAACCCGCTGCAGTTCTTTAAGCTGCGCACCCGCCAGTCGCACGATTTCGAGCACATCATCACTGGCGGCCAGTTCAATTCGCTCGGCGAGATCGTCGTCACCTTCGCCCGCTGCGCCAACCAGTCGCAGCATATGAGCCCCAGGCTGGCCTCCGCGCTCAATGCCTATCAGGCGTTCGCCGGGCTGCGCATGATCACGCGGTCGATGCTGCATTATCCCGAGACGTTCGTGACCGCGCTGCGTTGCCTGGAGCAGGGCGTCGAGGTCGGCCTCGCCTCGCCGCCCTTCTGGTTCTTCCGATGGGAAGACGTGTTCGAGATGACACCGGCGCAGGCGCGACGGCATTTCGGGATGCCCGAGGTCGAGCCCGTCGAGAGCGAGCGGGAGTCGGTGATCTTCCGCGAGGATCCGCCGTCACTCGCCGCCGCCGCCGAATAAGTCCGCCTTCGTGGTGCACCGTGTCGCGCTCGTCACGGGCGCCAACAAGTCGATCGGCCTCGTGACCGTGCGCGCGATCGCCGCTCTGGGGGCGACCGTCTATCCCGGCAGCCGGGACGAGACGGCCGGGCAGTCGGCCGCCGAGGTCACGATGCGCCCGGGGTCCGCGATACGCCGGCGGGCTGCCTGAGGCGCGTTATGCGGGGCCGGCCGCGGGCACGGCCGGCGCCGGCTTGGGCTTCCGCATCGCGCTGATTTTGGCCAGCGCGAACACGATCGCGCGCATATAGACGGCCCCGAAGACCGTTCCGATCGCCATGGCGAGAAAATCCTGGTCCTGCTTGCCCAGCGCCGGGATCGTCGCGACCGTCAGAAAGACGATGAAGGCGGGATTGAGGAACAGCTGCGCCTGCTGCCGGATCAGGCAATAGAGCGGCGCGACCGTCGCTACGAGAGCGAGGATGACCCCCGGCGTGCCGAGCGCGATCGGCAGTGCGTGGAGCAGATAGGCGATGAGGATACCGGTCAGGCTGCCCAGTACGGTCGGCAGATAATCCGGAAGCGCCAACATCCGGATCGTGCCCCAATAGGTCGCGAACAGGAAGCCCATGAAGAGCGCCTGGATGCCGATCGCCGAGCCGAGGCCGATATAGCCGGCGACGATCGGGATCAGCACCGCGATCACGAAGATGGCCTGTCCCGGTGTCGGGCGCACTGCACTTGCGGAACGACTTTGGTGCTGCATGTTCCTCTCCAGATGCGGTCGCCGGCTTGTGCCGGCTTGCCGCGTCCCGATGTCGCCCAAATCGCCGGCAAAGTCGATGCCGCGCAGACCATCCGCTCGCTTTTTCGGTACCTCTATCTAGAACGATCCGATCGGGAACAGGTGTCGGAACTTGCTCGCGGCCGGTGCCCGGCTATCATCGCCAGGACCGGACGCCTTTGGATTCCGGTTCCAACGAGGAGGAGAGCGAGGTCATGGCGCTGGAGATCAGCCTGAAGAACAAGGTCGCGCTCGTGACGGGCGGCGGTGCCGGCATCGGGCTGAGCATCGCGGAGGAATTCGCCGCGATTGGCGCCGACATCGTCATCGCTGAGATCGACGGCGCCAAGATCGAGAGGCTCCGCGCCCAGTTCCCGAAGGCGCTGATCAGCCAGACCGACGTGCGCAGCGCCGACGCGGTGGCGACGCTGCGCGACGCGATCGTCGAGCGCTTCGGCCGGCTCGACGTGGTGGTCAACAATGTCGGTCACTTTCTCGGCCTGCGCAAACAGCTCGTCGATCAGACCGAGGAGGAGTGGCAGGCGATCTACGACGTCAATTTGCGCCACATGTTCATCGTCTGTCGCGCGATGATCCCGGTGATGAAGCGCAGTGGCGATGGCGGAAGCATCATCAACGTCTCGTCGATCGAAGGCTTCCGCGGCTGCCCCTACAATGTCGTCTATACGACCTTCAAACATGCCGTGACCGGGCTCACCCGCGCGCTGTCGCTGGAACTCGCGGCGGACCAGATCCGGGTCAACTGCATCGGCCCGGAGACGACGGATACCGAGCAGGTGCCGCTCGGCAAGCTGTTCACGCCCGAGATGCGCGCGATCGCCGATCATACCATCCCGCTCGGCCGGCTCGGCCGCCCGCAGGATCATGCCGGCGCGGCGGTGTTCCTGGCGACCGATATGTCGTCATGGATCACGGGCTCGTGCATCATCGTCGATGGCGGCGGTTTCAGCGGCAACGTCTTTCAGCGCACGCCGGCGGGCCGCTGGACCAATATGCCGGTCATCACCGGCGACACGACCAGTCGCCCCGACAAGGCCGAGATCGGATCGCAGATCATGGCCGACGCGAGCTGAGCATCCGCTCGCCGGAACCTGTTCCCATCGCACGACGAAGCGGCTATTCGGATACCTGAAACCGTATGCGTATCTATCGCAGATCGGCGCGCGGAAATGAGGGAGCAGGACCATATCAAAGCCGATCGAACGTCCCTTCGCGCCGGCGCCGCTCGACCAGCAGCGGGTGCTCGATCCGCGCTGGCTCGAGCAGGCGCTGTCGATCGGCCACGGGCCCGTCACGATCCGCTCGGTCGATCTCATCGAGCAGATCGGCTTCACCGCGGTCAATCTGCGGATCGAGGTCGATTATGCGACGCCTCCGCCGGACGGGCTGCCGGGCCGGTTCTGCATCAAGGGCGTGTTCGACGAGAAATATACCGAGGTGTATCTCAAGTCGGGCATCCAGAAGACCGAGGGGCTGTTCTATCGCGACTGCGCACCGACGCTCGATCTCCATGTCCCCGCCTGCTATTATGCCGGCATCGACGAGGCGACGTCGGCGGCGGTGATCGTCATGGAGGATTTGCAGGCGCGCGACGCCCGCTTCCTCTCGGTTCTCGATCCCTATAGCTTCGACCAGCTCCACCAGAGCCTCGACCAGATCGCCCGGCTGCACGGCGGCACCTTCGGTCCACGGGGGGGCGGACGCTTCCCCTGGATCATCCGCCGGCTCGACCTGCTCGCCAACGGCGCGTCCGGTGTCCCGGCCGATCTGCTCGGCGAAATGCTGCACGGGCCGCGCGGCGATGCGCTTCCAGAAGCGATCCGCGGCGGCGAGCGGCTCTATGAGGGCCTCCATGCGCTCGTGCGCCGCTCGAGGGCCGTGCCCGATTGCGTGCTGCATGGCGACATCCATGCCGGCAACCTGTTCGACAGTCCGCGCGGCATCGGCGTGCTCGACTGGCAGGTCCTCCAGCTCGGCAACTGGTCGATCGACGTCGCCTATCATATCTCCTCGACACTCGGGATCGAGGACAGGCGCGCGCGCGAACAGGATTTCCTGCGCTATTATCTCGACCGGCTCGCCGCGCATGGCGGGATCGCGCCGCCGTGGGAGGATGCCTGGACGCTCTACCGCCAGTCGATGATCTACGGCTATTTCATGTGGGGCGTGACCAAGCGCGTCACGCCGGCGATCATCGAGCAGTTCGTCACCCGGCTCGGGACCGCGCTCGCCGATCACGACAGCTACGGCCTGCTCGGCGTCTGACGGTCAACCGCGCAGGTCGAATGTCCGGACATAATCGGCGAAGCGCTCCGATCTCGCCGTCGGTTTTTGCGATGTGTTTAGAGCGGGACAGAGAAATAACTCAGGTAGAGACGATGGCGGTTTTGGCGACGCGGAGCAGCTTGCCGCCGGGAGGGCGACAATCCCGACCACATCTGCCAGACCGCCCGTCTCGACGGCGCGCGCTGCTACGAGATCGAGGGTCGCGTTCCCGGCAGCTCCCGGACCGCGCAGCGGAGCGTACGCGCCGCGATCGAGATCATCGACATCGCCTTCTTGCTTGACCGAAGGGAACCGAAGGATGGACGACAGAGGGCGGATCGACCTGCTCGAGCGACGGCTCGCGATGCTGGAGGACGAAGCCGCGATCCGGCATCTCTTCGTTCGCTACGGACTGGCGGTCGACACGGGCGATGTCGAGGCGACGATCGCACTCTACACCCAGGATTGCCATGTCGATATCGACGGCGTGAACATCATGAACGGCCGGCAGGAAGCGCGCGGCATGGTGGAGTCGCCGATCCACCAGGCGCTGTTGCCGTTCTGCGCGCATGTGATGGGCCCGTTCGACATCAGCGTAGACGGCGATCGTGCGACGGCGATCGGCTATGCCACCGTATTCACGAAGGGGGACGAGCGACGCCAGGTCTGGCGGCAGTCGTTCGGCCGATGGGACCTCGTGCGGGACGACGGCCGCTGGCTGATCGCGCGCCGCATCGCGCGCAGCCTCGGCCATGTCGATGCGCCCGGCGTCGCCGCGCCGGCGCTCGGCCGGCTGGCCTAGAACGCGAACCTGGCGCCGATCCCCACCGTGCGCGGAGCCGCATAGGTGAAGCCGTCGCCCGCATTGCTGATGAACACCGTGGCGTAATAGCGCGTGTCGGTGAGGTTCTTGCCCCATGCGTAGATGGTCACGGGCAGACCGGTCGGGTGGAAGCTCGCGCGCGCGGCAAGCGTCGCATAGGCGGGCTGCTTCACGCGCGCATTGTTGTCGAAGAAGAAGCGGCT
>CAZZZX010000027.1:0-13652 GCA_964658585.1 uncultured Novosphingobium sp. | reverse complement strand
CGACATGGATCAGCACCTGCGCGACGACCGCGCCGAGCGTCAGCCCGGCGATCGCCCCGACCGCGCCGATCAGCGATCCCTCGATCGCGAGCGCGGCGAGAATCTGGCGGCGCGTGACGCCGAGATGGCGCAGCATCCCGAACTCTCGGGTGCGCGCGATGGTCTGCGCCGAGATCGTCGCCGCGACGCCGGCCAGCCCGACCGCGACCGCCACCGCCTCCAGCCCGTAGGTGATCGCGAAGCTGCGATCGAACAGGGCGAGCGCCTGGCGGCGCAGCGCCGCGGTCGGCAGGATCTGCGCGACCGGCGCCAATGCGGGCGGCAGTGCGGCGCGCACCGCGGCGGCCGCACGCATCGCATCGGCTCCGGGGGCGAGGCGGAACGAGGCTTCGTCGCGCCCACGGGCGCCGGTCAGCCGGTCATAGACCGACGCACCGAGCGCGATCGCACCCTGCTGACGCGCATAGTCGCGGAATATGCCGACCACCGTCGCCGCAGCCCCGCCACCGAGCGGCAGGACCAGCCGGTCGCCCGGCCCCAGCCCGTAGCTGCGCCCAGCGGGTTCGGAAACCCAGACCGGCACCGTTCCCGCCGCCGCCGCGACGCTCCGGCCGATCGCGGGAAAGCCGATGTGCGGATCGCCGCGTACGATCAGGACGAGCGCAGGTCGGGACGCGGACAGGCGGAGCGGCTGCTGGCGCCCGAAATCGGCGCGCGCGATCCCCGGCAGCATGGCGAGCCGGTGCTGGTCGGCGGGTGCCAGCATCGCACCGCCGCCCTCGCCGAGATGCAGATACAAATCGCCGGTCAACACCTGCCCGAGCCAGTCGTCAACCGAGCCGCGGAAGCTCGCCACCATCACCGCCATCGCCACCATCAGCCCGATCGAGGCGACGATCCCCGACAGCGCGACCGCCGCCTGTTGCGGTGCCCCCCACAGCCGCCGGATCGCCAGTTCGATCGCGGGCGTGGCGAAGCCGCGTGCGGCGAGCGGCCCGATCAGCGCGCGCGCCAGCCATGGCATCGCCGCGATCCCGGCGGCGAGCAGCAGTCCGATCGCGGCATAGCCGAACAGCGGCAGATCGCCGATCGCGGGCAGCAGCGCGAGACCGCCGCCAGCGCCCGCGAGCAGCAGCGCAGGCAGCAGGGCGGGGCGGCGGCGCGGATCGATCGCGTCGCCGCTGTCCTTGATCGCCACCGCGGGTGCCTCGCGCGCCGCCGCCCGCGCGGGGAGCGCGCTGCCGAGCAGCGCCGCCGCGATGCCGAGCATGGCGAAGCCGAGCGCGGCGGCAGGCGCGAACACCAGCGGCGGCGCGCTGCCCGTGGCGAACGCGCCGCTGCCGAGATCGCCGCCGACCAGCCGCAGGACCGCCGCCGCGATGCCGAGCCCCGCCACGATGCCGATCATGGCGCCGGCGACCCCCAGCACCAGTCCCTCGATCAGCACCTGATGCAGCACCTGCCGCGGGGGTGCACCGAGCACGCGGAGCAGAGCGAACGCGCCGCGGCGCCGCGCTACCGACAGCGCCTGCGCCGAATAGACGAGAAACGCGCCGGTCAGCAGCGCGACCAGCGCGAGCATGTCGAGATTGACGCGATAGGCGCGGGACAGCGCATCGGTGCGGCCGAGATCGTCGGCGGGGGTGTCGAGGATCGCGCCGGCGGGCAGCAGCGCGGCGAGCGCCGTCCGTACCGCCCCGACATCGGCACCCTCGCCGAGCTTGATGTCGAGGCGGTCGAGCCGGCCGAGGCGACCGAAACGCTGTTGGGCTGCGGCGATGTCGATCACCGCCGCGCCGCCGCCGGGCACCGCACCCGCCACGACGAGGTGCTGCGTCGTCCCGGCCGCGGTCACCGCGACGGCGCTGCCGACCGGATGATGCGCGAGCAGGGCGGGGGGCAGGAACAGGCTCGCCGGATCGAAGAGCGCGTCGGGATCGTCGGCGCGCGGCAGCAGGCCGGGCGTCACCGCCGCGGCGCGCAGCACGTCGAGCCCGAGCAGCACGATCGCGCTGCCGTCGATCGTCGCGGGCAGCTTGACCACCGGGCTCGCCGCCGCGACCCCGGCTGCGCGCGCGATCCGCGGATAGAGCGTCTCGTCGAAGCCGCCACCCGCCGCCGCCTCGATGCGGAGATCGGCGCGGCCGTCGACCGTCGCCAGTCCGCGCGCGAAGCGGTCGAGCGCGGAGGCGTTGACCAGATGCACCGCGAAGCCGAGCGCGACGCCGATCGCGATCGCCAGCACCGCGGTCGCGACGCGCGCGGGGTGCGCGCGCCACTCGCCGGCGATCATCCACCGGATCGCGATCATCCGGTCAGGCGCCCGCCCGCCAGCCGCAGCACGCGGTCGGCGACGGCGGCGGCGACCTCCGAATGGGTGACGAGCAGCGCCGCCGCCCCGGTCCGGCGGATACGCTCGACGAGCAGCGCCAGCACGCGGGCGGCGGTTTCGGGATCTAGATTGCCGGTCGGCTCGTCGGCGAGGATCAGTCGCGGCGCGTGGACCAGCGCCCGCGCGATCGCCACCCGCTGCAGTTCGCCGCCCGACAGCACGCGCGGAAAATCCTCGCCGCGCCCGCCGAGCCCGACCTCGCCGAGCATCGCTTCGGCGCGTTTGCGCGCGGCGCCAGCGGGCTCGCGCAGCAGGATCAGCGGCAGCGCCACGTTGCGCGCGAGCGAGAGGTGCGGGAGGATGTGAAACGCCTGGAAGACGAAGCCGATCTCGCGCCGGCGCAGCGCCGCGCGCGCCTCTTCGCCGAGATCGTCCAGCGCGGTGCCGCCGACGCGGACCGTCCCGCGATCGGCGCGGTCGAGCCCGGCGACGAGGTTGAGCAGGGTCGATTTGCCCGTCCCCGACTCGCCGGTCAGCGCGACGAGTTCGCCGGGCGCGACCGTGAGATCGAGATCCTCGAACAGCGATCGCCCACCTGGCACCGTCTTGGCGAGTCGTGTGATCTCGAGCACCGGCGCCATCCCGGGAACCCTTAGGCGTCGTACGGCGCAACCGGAAGGGCGGGTGGCACGTTTCGCTCCGAAAGGAGAGTTGCATCATGAAACGCTTGTTGCTTGCCGCGAGTGCGCTGGTTCCGGCGCTGTCGCTCGGTGCCTGTGTCGGCGACGGCTATTATGGCGGTGGCGGTTACTATGCCGGCGGACCGGTCGCCTATAATGGCTTCTACGACGATTATTACGGCCCGGTCTATGACGGCTATTGGGGTGACGATGGCGGCTTCTACTACCGCACCGGCGGGCATGATCGTCACTTCCGGCGCGGCGATCCGGCGCATTTCCAGCGCGGCGGCCCCGGTGGTCCTCCGGGCGGTCACTTCCACCCGATACAGGGCAATTTCACGCCGTCGCGCGGCATGCGCACGCCGCATTTCGGCGGCGGCGGGATGCACGGCGGCGGCCATGGCGGTCACCACTGAGCCGACGCTCAGCGTTCGGTGAGGCGCGGCATCAGCTCGACGAAGTTGCAGGGCCGCCAGCGGCTGTCGAGCTGGGTCGCGAGGATGCTGTCCCAGCCGTCCCTGACCGCCCCGGTCGAGCCGGGCAGGGCGAACAGATAGGTGCCGCGCGCGACCCCCGCACAGGCGCGCGACTGGATCGTCGAAGTGCCTATCTTGGTGTAGGACAGCCAGCGGAACAGCTCGCCGAAACCGGGTATCTCCTTGTCCCAGACGCGCGCGAACGCCTCGGGCGTGACGTCGCGGCCGGTGACGCCGGTGCCCCCGGTCGCGACCACGCAGTCGATCGCGGGATCGTCGATCCAGCCGGTCAGCCGGGCGGTGATCGCCGGGACGTCATCGGCGACGATCGCGCGGTCCGCGAGGATATGCCCCGCCGCCGCGATCCGATCGGCGAGCGTGTCGCCCGAGCGATCGTCCGCACGGGTGCGCGTGTCTGAAACCGTCAGCGCGGCGATGCGGACGGGGCGGAAGGCGATGTTGTCGTCGATCGGCATGGCGCGCCTCCTACCCGCGAACGGGATTGGTGTCGCTATCGGGGATGCTCGACGCCGCCGTCCCCGGGACGTGCGGTGGCAGTGCGGCCGGCGCCGCTCGCGAGATCGTGCTCGGCCGCGACGGTCGGCGGGCCGATGCAGGCAAGGTAGGTGCTGTCCGCGGTGGCGGTATGGCCTGCGGATATCAGGAGCGTCCGCGCGCCGGTGCAGTCGGCGATCGAGACCAGCGACTCGACGTGACGCGCGATCTCGTCGGCGGTCGGCGGCGTTGGCGGGGTGGCCGGCGCCCGGGCGGTGCGGTCGGCCGGCGGCCGATGCCGACGGTGCGGGGGCGCCGTCTCGGCCGCCACCGACGTCCTCGGCGACGGTGACGGCGGTGCGGCGCGAATCGGCGGCGCGAGTTCGCACAGCACCGATCGTTCGAGCCGACGGCAACCCGCGGCGAGCTGCGACGCGAACAGGGCGGTCAGCAGGATCATGCGCTCACCCGAACACCGCTCTCGACCGCATGATCCGCCCCTTCGCCCCCGGATGTCGACCCTATCGTCCCGGGCGGGCGCACCGCAACCGCCACGATCTTTGTGTAATGCGGCATTCTGACGTAGGGCGTCCGCGATCCGCGTGCTGCGCGGTCGCTTCGTCCACGATCACCATGGGAATTCTCCGTCGCGATGGCCTTCTTCAAGCAACCCACGTTCCAGGAGCGCGCCGCGCTCGCCGCCAAGGCCAAAGAGGCGGCACTCCAGAAGTTGCGCGAGAAGCCCCCGCTCGACGAGGCGGTGGTCGCCGAGCGCATCGCCGCGCAGCAGGCGAAGCTCGAGGCGCAGGCCAGGGCGCGCGAGGAGAAGCTCGCCGCGCGCGAGCGCGAGAAGGCGGAGAAGAAGGCGCGCGCCGAAGCCGCCGCCCCGCCCCCCCCTCCGCCCGAACTCACCGAGGCGGAGAAGAAGGCGCTGCGCGACGCGCGCTACGCGGCGCGCAAGAGCCGCGTCGGCAAGAAGTAACGCCTAGAGCCGGTACTGCAGGCCGACCGATGCGGTCGCCCGCGGTGACAGCTGGTAACCGGTGAGCCGCTGATAGACCGGTACCTGGACATAGGCGAACGCCGAGGCGCGCGCGCCGAGCCGGGCGATCACGCCCGGCGACACGTAGAGTTGCTCGCCACCGGTATTGTAGGTGTCCGAGTTCTCGCCGCGGTCGCGCTCGGTCGCGCGGAAGTTGAGCTGGAGCTCGGGGGTGAGGCCGCGCCATGCCGTATAGTGGACCCCGGCGGTGACCTGGCCGAACTTGCCCGGCCGGTAGAGGTCGCGCCGGTACAGCGGCAACTGCCCCTGCGCCTGGAGGATATAGTCGAAATCGGTGGCGAGCTTGCCGTAGCGGTAATAGCCGAGGATCAGCTGGGTCACGCCGAAGCCCGGCTGGATGCCGCGATCCGCTTCTTCGCCGTCGTTCGGGCCTCTATCGAAGGTCTCGTGGATACGGCCGGTGGGAAGCTGGAGGCCGAACTGGATGCCGTTGATGCTGCCCGGCGTCTTGAAGCCCTGCCAGCGCCCGGTGATGCGGACGTCGCCAAGCCCGCCGGTGTGCGAATAGCTCAGATCGGTATCGCCCTCGTCGGTCGTTGCGTGCGGCCGGTACACGAAGGGCACTTGCAGGTTGAGCCCCCAATCGGTCGAGAATTGCCGGTCGAGCGAGGCGGTGACGTAGTGGTTGTAGGTGTATTTCTCGATCTCGCGTGTCGTCGGGAAGACGATCTTGCCGCGGTCGAGCGCGTGCTCGCCGGTGCGCAACTGGGTCTGCGGGATATAGTCGTAGCGCAGGCCGAACACGGTGCCGGGCTGCGCGACGAGGCCCTGGCTCAGCCAGTCGGCGGTCAGCGTGCAGCCGCAGCTCGCACAGGCGAAGGCGGGCGCGGCAAGGCTTGCCGCCGTGACGGCGGCGAGGATGGGAAGGATCTTCATGACGGTCACTCTCGGGAACGCCGGATGTCCGGCGGCAGGCGCACGCGAACGGCCGGCGGCCGCTCGACGCACGCGATCAGGGGCGGCGATCAGGCGATCGCGGGCGGCCCTCTGAGTGGTGGCCGCAGGAAGCCGCGACGCGGCGGCGCCGCTCGCTTCCCGGGCATCCGGAAGACGGTCGCGAGGATGAGCGCGACCGCGAGCGCGATGAGGATCGGGTCGGCGCCGGCCATCGAGGCGGGCGCATGGCCCGAAAAGCCGCAGGACGGATCATCCTTGCCCGAACCGTCATGGTCGTGACGGTCGTGCGCCATGCCGGGCATCGCCGCCATCGTCTCGACACCATGTCCCGAGCACAACTCGACATAGACCGCGCCGTCCGCGAACACCGGCATGAAGCCCATCGGCACGAGCAGCCTGATCGACAGCGTCGCCGCGACGATCAGCGCCGCGAGCCAGCGATGCCTGGCAAGGCTGTGCCGAAAATCCCCCACATCGCTCCGCTAGCGCATTCCATCCGGGCTGTCAGGCCATGATGCGCGCGCGCTTACGCAAAATTGCTGTCGAACGGCTCGCCCTTCTCCTCGATCGTCTCGGCGGGCTTGTCGACATCCGCGACGTCGGGGATCGGCTTGGGGTCGTCCGCATCGTCGGCGGCGGGCTCGGGCGGCGTCTTCGGGTCGGTCTCGATCATCGCGCTCTCCTGTCGGCGAGAGAACGTCAGGGGACGAGGATGGTGTCCTTCGCCTCGGCGAGCAGCCCCGGATAGTCGAGCGTGTAGTGCAGCCCGCGGCTTTCGCGCCGGGCGAGCGCGCACCGGACGATCAGGTCGGCGACCTCGACCAGGTTGCGCAGTTCGATCAGATCGGCGGTGACGCGGAAATTGCCGTAATAATCCTCGACCTCGCGGCGCAGCAGCTTGATGCGGTGCTGCGCGCGCTCGAGCCGCTTGGTGGTGCGCACGATGCCGACATAGTCCCACATGAAGCGCCGGATCTCGCGCCAGTTGTGCTGGACGATCACCTCCTCGTCCGAATCGGTGACACGGCTCTCGTCCCATGGCCGGATCGCGGGCGGCGCGGGCATCTCGTCGAAATGACGGTGGATATGCCCCGCCGCCGCCTCGCCGAACACGAAGCATTCGAGCAGCGAGTTTGACGCGAGCCGATTGGCGCCGTGCAGCCCCGACTGGGTGCATTCGCCCGCCGCGTAGAGGCCGGGCAGGTCGGTGCGGCCCTTGAGATCGACGATGATCCCGCCGCAGGTATAATGCTGCGCCGGCACCACCGGGATCGGATCGGTGGTGATGTCGATGCCCAGACCGAGCAGCTTGGTGTGGATGGTCGGAAAATGCTCGCGCACGAACGCGGCGGGCATGTGGCTGATGTCGAGATGGACGTAATCGAGCCCGAGCCGCTTGATCTCGTGATCGATCGCGCGCGCCACCACGTCGCGCGGCGCGAGTTCGGCGCGATCGTCGAAATCGGGCATGAAGCGGTGCCCGGCATCGGGCACGCCGGGCGGCAGCCTGAGCTGCCCGCCCTCGCCACGCATCGCCTCGGTGATGAGGAAGTTCTTGACGTCGAGGTTCCACAGGCAGGTCGGGTGGAACTGCATCATCTCCATGTTGGAGACGCGCGCGCCCGCACGCCACGCCATCGCGATGCCGTCGCCGGTCGCGCCGCGCGGCGCGGTCGAATAGAGATAGGTGCGGCCCGCGCCGCCGGTGGCCAGGACGGTCGCCTTGCCGGTGTAGAGCTCGACCTCGCCCGAGCGGCGGTTGAGCGCATAGACGCCCCAGACCCGCCCGTCGCCGAGATAGCGCTCGCCATGGCGGCTGGTGGCGAGATCGATCACCGCCATGTCGGGAATCAGCGTGATTCCGGGGTGCGCCGCCGCCGCCGCCTCCAGTGCGACCTGCACCGCATGACCGGTGGCGTCGTCGACATGGACGATGCGGCGATGGCTGTGGCCGCCCTCGCGGGTCAGATGGAGCGCGTTGCCGGCCTGGTTGAACGGCACGCCGAGCGCGATCAGCGTCTCGATCGCTTGCGGAGCGTTCTCGATGACGAACTCGACGGTGGCGCGGTCGTTGAGCCCCGCGCCCGCGATCATCGTGTCCTGGATGTGGCTCTCGAACGTATCGCCGGGCTCGAGCACTGCGGCGATGCCGCCCTGCGCCCAGTTGGTCGAACCCTCCGACAGGCCGCCCTTGGCGAGCACCGCGACCCGAAAACGCGTCGCCAGCGACAGCGCCGCGGTGAGCCCCGCCGCGCCCGAGCCGACGACGACGACGTCATAATCGTGTGCGCCCATCAGCCGGCCCGGCGGGTGAGGCTCAGGAACACGTCCTCGAGATCGGCCTCGCGGGTCGAGACGTCGACCACGCCGAGCCCGGCTGCGGCGAGCGCGGCGAGCACGTCGCCGGCGTTCACGCGGCTCTTGTCGTAGGTGATGACGACGGTCCGCTCGCCCTTGAGCGCGACCTTCTCGAAACATTCCGCCTGGGGCGGTGCCGAAAGGTCGCGATCCACGGTCACCTCGACAACCTTCTCGACCGCCTTGGCGAGCAGCACGCGGGTCGGCTCGTTGGCGACGACACGGCCATGATCGATGATCGCGATACGGTCGCAGAGCTCCTGCGCCTCCTCCAGATAGTGCGTGGTCAGCACCACCGTCGTACCGCTTTCGTTGAGGCTCTTCACATAGGCCCAGAGCTGCTGGCGCAGTTCGATGTCGACGCCCGCGGTCGGCTCGTCGAGGACCAGCACCGGCGGCGAATGGACCATTGCCTTCGCGACCAGCAGCCGGCGCTTCATCCCGCCCGACAGCGTGCGCGCGAACGCGTTGGCCTTGTCTTCCAGGAAGACCGCGCGCAGCAGCTCGGTCGTCCGGCGCTGTGCTTTGGGCACCCCGTACAACCCGGCCTGGATCTCCAGCGCCTCGCGCGGGGTGAAGAACGGGTCGAACAGGATTTCCTGCGGCACGATCCCGATCGAGCGCTTGGCATTGCGCGGGTGCTCGTCGATGTCGAAACCCCAGATCGAAGCACGCCCCGCGGTCTTGTTGACCATGCCCGACAGGATGTTGATGAGCGTCGACTTGCCCGCGCCGTTGGGGCCGAGCAGCCCGAAGATCGTGCCACGCGGCACCGCGAAGCTGACGCCGTCCAATGCGCGCTTGCCGCCTTCATAGACCTTTTCCAGGCCCTCGATCTCGATCGCCGCGTCGTTCATGCGCGGGCCAGATAGCCGGTGATCGCCGCCGCCGCCAGCGCCGTGCGTTAATGCTTCCGCTTCACGGTTTGGCAGGACGGTTCTGCGATACGCCGGTCATGGCACGGCTGCGCACTCTGCTTCTCCACTCGCCCGGCGTCTCGGCGCTCGCCGGGATGATCGCGCTGGTCGCGATCGCCTGGGTCGCGCCCGCGGTCGCCACGCATCATGCCACCACCGTGCAGACCCGCCCGATCGCCTGATTGCCAGCCGCGAAACCGCTTGCTATCCGCATCGCCGTGAGCAGCGACACGCCCGAGATCGTCCGCGTTTCCCACCGCCGCGTGGTGTGCGACGGCGCTTCCGACATCCCGAGCGGCGCCGCGCTGGGGCATCCGCGCGTCTGGCTCGAGATCGACGAGACCGGGTTCGTCGATTGCGGCTATTGCGACCGTCGCTTCGTGCTGACGGGCGGGCCCGCGGACCATTAGAACCGTCTGACGGTCCCGACGCTCCGTTCGGTTCGAGCAGCCGCGAGCGAAGTCTATGTTCGTCCGTCGAGACGGTGGTCACGGACCTGTCGACGTGCGCGTCTCGGCCACGCTCGCCCCGGGCGGTCTTGCGGAGACTATTTCCCTCCCGCCGCGATCCAGCCGTCGATCTTCGCTTCCAGCACGCCCATCGGCAGAGCGCCGGTATCGAGCACCTGCGCATGGAAGGCGCGCGGATCGAAGTGGTCGCCGAGCGCCGCCTTGGCCCTGGCCTTTTCCTTCAGGATGGTGAGCTGGCCGACCTTGTAGGCCAGCGCCTGGCCGGGGATGGCGATATAGCGCTCGACCTCGGCGCTGACGTCGGCCGGGCCCATCGCCGAATTGTCGAGCATATAGGCGATCGCCTGGTCGCGGCTCCAGCCCATCGCATGGATGCCGCTGTCGACTACCAGCCGCATCGCGCGAAGCATCTCGTCGTTCAATCCGCCGAAGCGGCTGTACGGATCGGTCTCCAGCCCCATCTCGGGCCACAGCGTCTCGGCGTAGAGCGCCCAGCCTTCGACGAAGGCGGTATTGCCGCCGAAGCGCATGAACGCGGGCAGCCTGTCGTTCTCCTGCGCGATCGAGATCTGGAAGTGATGACCGGGGATGCCCTCGTGTAGGTAGAGCGTGTCCATGTCCCAGGTGAAGCGGGTCGGCAGGTCGTAGCCATTATAGTAGAAGATGCCGGGACGCGAGCCGTCGGGCGTGCCCTGCTGATACTCGCCGCCCGCCGAGCTCTTCTCGCGATAGCCCGGCGTCGGAAGGATCCGCAGCGTCGCCCTGGGCACCAGCGAGAATTGCGCGGGGATGTGCGCATCGACCGTCGCGCCCAGCGTCTTGTAGCGCTGCTCGATCCAGTCGCGCGACGGCGGCGCGAATTTGGGGCTGGTCGACATGTAGCGGAAGAAGGCGTGGAGATCGCCGGTGAAGCCGGTCTTGATCCGGATCGCGTCCATCTCCCTCGTGATCCGCGCGACTTCGGACAGGCCGAGGCTGTGGACCTGCTCGGCGGTGAGCGGCAGCGTCGTATTGTCGAGGATCTCGTAGCGATAGAGCGCGGCGCCGCCCTTCATCCCGCCCAGGCCCACCGTGTCGCGTGCGTGGGGCAGATACTCGGTCGCGAGATAGGTACGCAGCCTGACCAGCGGCGGCAGCACGTCGTCGCGGATCGAGGCTGTGAGGTCCGCCGCCAGCGTCGCGCGTTCGGCCGCCGGGATCGCGTCGGGCATCGCCTTGAGCGGGCCGGCATAAGGCGAGCCCGCGACCCCCGCCCTGGTCTGCGCGTCGATCTGCTCGATCACGTTGCGCACGATCAGCTTGGGCTCGACCATGCCCGCCGCCACGCCCTGCCGGAAGCGCGCGATGATCTCGTCGATCTGACCTCCGAACTGGCGGTTGCGCGCGATCGCGTCGCGATAATCCTTGGCGGTCTTGAACGGCGCCGAGCCCTGGCCCGAATTGAGATCGGCATAGTCGACCTGGAAGCCGTAGAAGTGCGTGGTCGGAATCGCGTGCCGGGCGGCGAGGATGTCGGGGGCATAGCCGGCGAGCTTGATCTCGATGCTGGCCTTGAACGTGTCGTAGGCGATCTGGTCGACGGGCGTCAGCGCGGCGCGGTCGATCCTGGCGAGATCGGCCAGCGCGCCGCGGTCGGCGGCGGCCTCGGCGGCGTCGTGCGCGTCGCTGAAACTGTCGCCGATCCGGTCTGCATAGCGCGTGTCGCCGCGACCGAGCGCGCTCAGCGGATTACGCTGTAGATCCGCCTCGTCCGTGCGGTCGAACAACGCGCGCAGCGCCTTGTCGGCAGGGCCGGCATCGGCCTGGGCAAGCGCGGGCGCGGCGAGGATCGCGGCGAGCGGGAGGACGAGGGCAGCGATACGCACGAACAAGCCTCCGCGATACGGTGGCAGGGGCTTATCGGGCACCGGCCGCCGCGGCAAGGCGATGGCGCGGGAGTCAGGGGTGCAAAGCGTCGTCGGTCCGCATGGGGAGAGAGACGGCCTCGAAAACTTTGTGGGTCCTGTCGCCCCGCACGGCGCGCCAGCCGGGCGATCGCACCGCGACGCCGTCCCGCCCGCTGCGTCGTGCCGATCGGGCACGACCGCGGACGGGACATGTGAAGACCCTCTGGGTCGTTCCCCCGGTGATCTCCTACCAGAAGAAGCCGGGGATCGAATCGACGACGACGCCCGAGCGCAGATCGATCAGCAGCGCGTCGTTATAATAGCGGACCCAGCGATACGGCCCGTAGGCGGGCGGCAGGCGATAATAGCTCGGATCGCTGATCCAGTACTGCTCGGCGAAGAAGGCGGAGGCGATCGCGGCGCCGATGCCGTAGCGGCGATAGCCATAGCCATAACCGTAGGGCGCGCGATAGCCGCCGCCGCGGAAGATGTCGCGATGCGCGTTGCGGTAGCCCTGCCAATCGTAGCGATTGTCGTTGCGCCAGCCGCGGTTCCAGTCGCCGCCTCGTCCGCGATCATAGCCGCCGGGGCGGCCACCATAGTTGCCGCCGCGATTGTCGTAACCGGGATGGCCGCCCCGATAACCGGGGCCTCCGTTCTGGTAGCCGGGGCGACCGTCCTGGAAGACCGCGCGATCATGGTCGTGGCCGCGGTCACCGCCGCCGCCCCGATTGTCCCAGCCCGGGCGGCCCATCGGATCGCCACCGGCATGGCCGGACTGGCGCGGGTCGTTGCCGGGGCCGCGATCGCCCTGGAAGCCCTGGCCACCGTGGAAGCGCGGATCGTCGCGTCCGATCTGCGGGGCCTGGCGCTCAGGCGCGAAATTGGGCTGGCCGCCCTGCGGACGGCCGCCGCCCGGTCCGCCCTGGGGCGGCCGCTGCGGCTGTGCCTGCGGTTGCGCCTGGGGCGGCCCGCCGCGATTGCCGCCGCCGCCATGGTGATCGCCGCCGCCATGGTCGCCATGCCCGCCGCCGCCGTCATGGCCGTGCGGCTGATCCTGCGCGAACGCAGGCGCACCGAGCGCTGCGGTCGAAGCCAGCAGCATCGCCGAAATCCAGATACGCATCCCGTCTACCTTTCGTCTTGTCCGGTACCAGCCGGCACCCATCGATGACTGTCTGCGCCGCGACGCATGACGTATCGCTGAATTGAACCGTCAGCGATCAGACAGGTTGCACAGTCGCTACTCGGCTCGCAACGCCGCCGCCGGGCGTGCGGCGAGCGCGGGCAGGCTGCCGGCGATGCCGATGCCGAGCGTGACGATACTCGCGCCCGCCAGCGTCGCCAGCACGGTCGCCCAGTCGGGCGCGAAGGCGAGCCTGAACACCTGCGTCACCACCGCCCAGCCCGCCGCCCCGCCGACGACCAGCGCGACCGCCGCCAGCAGCGAGGCGAGCAGCGCATATTCGATCGCCTGGACGCCGAGCACCTGCCGTCGCGTGCCGCCGAGCAGCTTGAGCAGCACCGCGTCGTAGCGTCGCGCGCGGTGCGCCGCGACGACCGCGCCGATCAGCACCGCGATCCCGGCCAGCACGGTCGCGCCCGCCGCCGCGCGGATCGCGAGCGCGATGTCGCCGACCAGCGCGCCGACCTGCGCAATCACGTCGCCGACGCGGATCAGCGTCACCGAGGGCAGCACGCCCGCCACCGCCCGCGCGATCGCGCCGTCGCGCCCGGGCGATGCGTAGACACTGGCGAGCAGCGCGTGCGGCGCCTCCTCGATATAGCCGGGCGAGAAGACGATCGCGAAGTTGAGCCCGAGCCCGCCCCAGTCGATCGCGCGCAGCGCCGCGATCCGCGCGGGCACGTCGACGCCGAGCACCGCGACGGTGATGCCGTCCCCGACATGGAGGTGCAGCGCGTCGGCGGCGTCCGCACCGATCGAGACCAGCGGCGGTCCGCGATAGTCCGCCGGCCACCAGCGGCCGGCGACGACGCGGTTGCGCGGCGGCACGGTCGCGGACCAGGTGATGGTGCGGTCGCCCTTCAGGATCCAGGCGCGATCGCTCGTCTCACGA
>CAZZZX010000026.1:0-14071 GCA_964658585.1 uncultured Novosphingobium sp. | reverse complement strand
GCCGACCTTGGCCTTGGCGTTGGTCACCGCGGTGATGAAGGTCGACTTGCCCGCGTTGGGCAGCCCGACCAGCCCGGCATCGGCGAGCAGCTTGAGGCGCAGCCAGACCCACATCTCCTCGCCCGGCCAGCCCGGGCCGTGCTGGCGCGGTGCGCGATTAGTCGAGGTCTTGTAGGTCAGGTTGCCGCGTCCCCCGTCGCCGCCGCGCAGGAAGACGCGGCGCTGGCCGGGTTCGGTGAAGTCGGCGAGCACGGTCTCGCCGTCATCGTCCGAGATCAGCTGGGTGCCGACCGGCACCTTGATGACGAGATCGTCGCCGCCCGCGCCGGTGCGGTTCGAGCCTGCGCCACCCTTGCCGCGCGGCGCGCGGAAATGCTGCGTGTAGCGGAAGTCGATCAGCGTGTTGAGCCCGGCCACCGCCTCGAACAGGATGTCGCCGCCCTTGCCGCCGTTGCCGCCGTCCGGCCCGCCATATTCGATGAACTTCTCGCGGCGGAACGACACCGCGCCGGGGCCGCCTGCGCCCGAGCGGATGAAGATCTTGGCCTGGTCGAGGAAATGCATGGCTTGCTCTCTGCGTCGCGGCATCGCACCCGGCGGCTCGCACAGGCGATCCGAGGCGGCGGCCGACGAGGGGACGAAACCAGCGCCCTTAGCCGATTTCGGCGTCGTTCGCCACCCCGGCATGGGCGAGCAGCTGGCGCGTGACGAGTTCGCGCGCGGTATCGCGCGGCAGGCCGAGCTCGCCCGCCATCGCCTCGCCCAGCAGCCCGTCGCCGATCGCGGTGAGCACGACCATCAGCGTCAGCGCGGCGACCGGCTTGCCGTCCGCCGGGCCGATCCGGTCGACGAGGCGATGGATCGCGCTCAGCACCGGCGTCAGCACCTCGCGCTGGCCGTTGAGCATCGCCCAGCCGGCGAGCGCGGCGCCGCCCTCGCGCCCGAACGCGTCGAAGGCGAGATCGACGGCGGGGCGGGGATCCGCCGCGCCGCCGCCCCGGTCGGTCACCACCTCGGCGATCTGTGCGACGATATCGTCCGCCATCCGCGCCGCCAGCGCCTGCTGCAATCCCGCCGCCGAGCCGAAATGATGAAGCAGATTGGCGTGGGTGCGCCCGATCCGCCCGGCCACCGCCTTGAGAGTGAGAGCCTGCGGGCCATGCTCGACGAGCAGCGCGCGCGCGGCATCGAGTGCAGCGGCGCGGCTTTCGCCCGGGCTCAGGCGGCGACGGGTAATTGACATTTGTGTCAGTAACTCTTACTGCGATCCACACGGAGGTAGCATGATGACCACAACGACGCCCATCGACTTGTCGATCACCCCGCGCGACCGCCGCTTCGGCCGCGGCAAGGCGCTCGGTCGCTGGTGGCTGGCCGGCGATCCGGTGCGGACCGCGGTCTTCAATGCGCTGTCGGTCACCTTCCCGCGCGGCGAGGCGCTGTTCATCGATGCGGTGCGCCGCCATCGCGACGGCGCGCCCGAGCCGCTCGCCTCCGAGATCGCCGCCTTCACCCGGCAGGAGGTCATGCACACACGCGAGCATGTCGCGTTCAACCGCCGCGTCGTCGACGGCGGTTACGACGTGTCACGGCTCGAGGCGTCGGTGATCGACCGCCTCGCGGTGATCGCGGAGAAGCCGCCGATCATCAGCCTTGCGGTGACGATCGCGCTCGAGCACTTCACCGCCATCCTCGCGCACGCGCTGCTCGCCGATCCGCGCCATATCGCGGGCGCGGATCCGCAATCGGCGGCGCTGTGGCGCTGGCACGCGATCGAGGAGATCGAGCACAAGGGCGTCGCCTACGATACCTGGCGGCACGCCACGCGCGACTGGTCGCGCCGCCGGCGCTGGGCGATCAAGTCGATCGTGATGCTCGACGTGACCAAGAATTTCCTGCTGGATCGGACCGCGGGCATCCTCGATCTGCTGCGCCAGGACGGATTGTCGGGGCCGCGCGTCTGGGCGCGGCTCGCCTGGGTGATGCTGGTCTCGCCGGGGATGCTGCGGACGGTGCTCGCCTCCTGGGCGTCCTACTTCATGCCCGGCTTCCACCCCTGGAACCACGACGATCGCGCGCTGATCGCCAAGGCCGAGCCCGAACTCGACGAGCGGCTGCTCGCGGCCTGAACTCAGGCCGCACTCTCGTAGATCACGCAATCGACATCGACGTCGCGGACCGGGCTGTGCCAGCGCTCGATCGCGCCGGTCGGCCGGAAGCCGAGCTTCTCGAGCACGCGCCCCGAGGCCGGATTGTCGACGAAATGCCGCGAGCGCAGCCGCGTAATGCGCAGCGCGCTGCGCGCGATGTCGATCATCGCGCGCCCCGCCTCGGTCGCGAAGCCCAATCCCCAGAATTTGCGCGCGATCCAGTAATCGAGTTCGGCTGCGCCGTCGCCCGCGTCGCGCAGCGCGATCCCGCCGACCAGCCGCGGCCGACCGAACGTCCGGGCGTGGATCAGAAGTTGCGGGAGCGCGTCCGCTGGACGATCCACGATCAAATACGCCTCGGCATCCTCGGCGCGGTACGGCCAGGGCGTATCGGGCAGCTTGTCCAGGATCGCCGCGTCGGCGATGGCGGTGAAAAGGGCGGGCGCGTCTTCACGCCAGCCCGGCCGCAACAGCAGCCGGTCGGTCCGGGCGAACATGTGTACCAGTCTCTCCTCGTCGCGTCTGAACGCGCTTAGGTTCGTGCGGTTACCGCCGCGCGACAGGAAAAAACAGTCCGGAAACAAAAAGAAAGGGAGGCGGACCGGCCGCCTCCCTCGATCTTTCAAAACCCCGGCGAGATCGCCCGGGCGAACCCGCGCCGCTTACTCGGCGGCCTGAGCCAGCACGTCGACCGAGACATATTTGCGCCCGAGCCGGCCGTCATGGAAGCGCACCCGGCCATCCGCGGTGGCGAACAGCGTGTGGTCCTTGCCGAGGCCGACGTTGACGCCGGGATAGACGCGCGTGCCGCGCTGGCGGACGATGATGTTGCCGCCGACGACCTCCTGGCCGCCGAACTTCTTGACGCCAAGGCGCCGGCCCGCCGAATCGCGACCGTTGCGCGAGGAGCCGCCTGCTTTCTTATGTGCCATCGCTCTCTAACTCCCTTCGCGCTCAGGCGTCTGCCGTCGCGGGCTCGGCGGCCGCCGTCTCGGCCTGCCTCGTGGTGCCGCCGACCGACATGATCTCGAGGATCGTGTGGCGCTGGCGGTGGCCGTTGCGGCGACGGTAATTGTGGCGGCGACGCTTCTTGAAGACGATCACCTTCTCGCCCTTGGCCTGCGCGACGATCCGCGCCGACACGACGAGACCGTCGGTTGCGGCGCTCTCGCCGCCATCGGCCGCGAACAGCACGTCGCCCAGCGTCACGGTCTCGCCGGCATCGCCGCTGAGCTTCTCGACGACGATCTTGTCTCCGGCGGCGACGCGATATTGCTTGCCGCCCGTGCGCACGATTGCGAACATGGCTCTCTCTTCGGGTCAAAAACTGGTCGCGCGGAGCAGCGGCGATTGCCGCGACCCCGCGCTGGAAGTGCGGTCCGCTAAGGGATTCGTCGCTTCCTGTCAATCAGCCGCGCCGCTGCGCCGGCCGATCAGTGTCGATGTTCGCGCCGCAGCCGATAGCGCCCGTCGGCGAAGCCGTCGAACAGGCCGTGGAGCGCGGGATGCTCGATCGGCTCGTCCGATCCGTCGACCTCCAGATTCTGCTGGCTAACATAGGCGACGTAGCTGCTCTCCGCATTCTCGGCGAGCAGATGATAGAAGGGCTGTTCCTTGGCAGGCCGCACCGCCTCGGGGATCGCCTGATACCAGTCCTCGGTGTTGGCGAAGACCGGATCCACGTCGAACACCACGCCGCGGAAATCGAGCAGCCGGTGACGCACCACGTCGCCGACCGCGAAGCGCGCATGGACGATCGGCGGTGCGACGATCGCCTCGGCGGGCTGGCCCTTGCGGCGGGTCGCGCCGGATGTCGTGATATCTCTCATGTCCGCCAATTTAGGGATCGCGCGCCCGCTGGCAAGCGCGAGGACGCTTGGCAAGCGGCGCAACCCGGGCTAGAGGCGCGCCCCACGACCCTGGCGGCGGTTCCACCGCGCCAGCGTATCTCGCGGAGAGGTGCCAGAGTGGTCGATCGGGACGGTCTCGAAAACCGTTGTGGGTGCAAGCTCACCGTGGGTTCGAATCCCACCCTCTCCGCCAAGAGCCTGTTTTCAGGCGTTCCCCACAGTCCACCGATATTGACAAAAAGCGCGGAAATGCTCAGGTTTTCGCGTCTGCTCGGTCTCTCGCGTTCACATGCCTCCACCAAATGGTGAGGTACGAAGTGAGGTATCGAGATGCGAAAGTGAGGTATCGGTCGAACCATGCTGAACGATGCAAAGCTCCGCGCGGCGCAGCCGCGCGACAAGGCGTACAAGCTGTTCGATGCACACAGACTCTACCTGTTCGTCAGTCCAGCGGGCTCCAAGGCGTGGCGGCTGAACTACCGCTATGACGGGAAGAACAAGAGCCTGTCCCTGGGATCATACCCTTTGGTGGGCCTCGTCCAGGCTAGGGCCAGGGCCGACGCCGCGCGTCGCCTCCTTGACGAGGGCAAGGACCCGGCAGTCGTCAAAAGGCTCCGGACAAAAGCCAATATCGAGGCGGCGCGGCTGACTTTCGAGAAGGTAGCTCGCGAGTGGCACGCGGTGAATACGCCGCAATGGGCGAAAGTGCACGCATCCGACGTCCTCCGAACGTTCGAGCGCGACGTGTTTCCGTCGATTGGCTCGCTACCGTTGCGCGAACTTACACCGCCGAAGATCCTCGAGACACTGCGTATCATCGAGGCGCGATCCGCGATCGAAACCGCGAAGCGCGTTCGCCAGCGCATCTCTGCGGTTTATGCCTACGCCATCGCCAGCGGCATGACTGACACCGACCCCGCCGACAAGGTAGGCGCGGCCCTGAAGCCTCTTCCCAAGAAAGGCCGACAGCCGGCAATCACGAATATCGTCGAACTGCGCAAGATGCTTGCGGCAGTCGACCACGGCCTTGCCCACCCCACGACAAGGCTCGCTCTTCGTTTGATCGCGCTTACGGCGGTGCGACCCGGCGAACTGCGCGGCGCCCGGTGGGAGGAGTTCGAGGATCTTGACGGCGCGGCGCCCTTATGGCGGATTCCCGCAGGTCGAATGAAAGGGGATGTTGATCGCAAAGACGAACCGGGCGGTGATCATCTCGTGCCGCTCGCGCCGCAAAGTGTCGCAGTGTTGCGCGCGGTCCGGAAGGCCGCCGGAGCCGTAGCGCTCGTTTTCCCGAACGTGCGTCACGTCCACAAGCCAATGAGCGAAAATGCCCTCGGATATCTACTGAACCGCGCTGGCTATCACGGCCGACATGTTCCGCACGGATTTCGTGCCGCCTTTTCAACCATAATGAACGAGTGGGCACTCGCCCATGGCCGCCCCGACGATCGAGCGGTGATTGATCTTATGTTGGCTCACGTTCCTACCAACAAGATCGAGGGCGCCTACAATAGAGCGGCCTATATGCCCCGCAGACGGGATTTGGCCAGCATGTGGGCGGAGATGTTGACGACAGGTTTGATCGAGCCGGCAGCGCTTCTGCCTTTGCCCCGGCGCGACAATCGCCTCTTGAAAGAGGCCAACCGGGCTATCCTTTCGTAAGGCTCACTCTACCCGTGGGGACGATCTCGAATTCGCCGATTGCATCGGACGTGCGTGTCGATTCACGGGAGCTCACGGATGGACTCGTCAAACGCATCCACGGCGCTGCTATCGTTCATGAGGAGATCGATGATGATGGCCCTTTTTGTCGGAATATTTTTTGGCAGGGCCGTTCGATTTGCCGAATAATAGTCAAACATCACGGTAGTAGCCTCCTTCTTCGTAGATTGGTCCGACGTGTATGTCCGGTCATTCACGCCGATCCTGACCATCTGATGCTCACGCGCTATCTCGTCCTTGTCGGCCGTAACGCCGATGATCTGAACCACAAGGTCAACGAGGCGGCGCGGTCATCTTCACTATTGCTCGTATGGCGACAAGGGCATGTTCGTGCAGATCGTCGAAAACCTGCTGTCCAACTCGGTCTATTGGATCAAGCAGAAGGACAAGTACGACCGCAGCGCGGTCGAGCCCTCGGGCGACGAGCCGATTGGCAACGTCACCATCGTCGTTGAGCCGGTTGAGGGCCGGGTGACGGTCATTGACGACGGGCCCGGGATTCCGGAGGATCGCCGCGAGCTCGTGTTTGAGCCTTTCTTCACGACCAAGCGCCAGAAACAGGGACGTGGTCTGGGCCTGTACATCGCCAGGGAGATTGCGGCCTACCATGGTGCATCGCTTACCCTCGGAGATGCCGACGATGAGGGATACATCCACGCTGTGATCCTGGAGCTAGCATCCAATGAATGACGACGCTGCCGCACAGGTCGCCGAAGCCGGCCCGCTAGGCGCTGAGCCCCCTCTGCCGGCGGCCGAGTCGGCCGCCCCAGTGATCCTCGCCATCGCAATGATCGACGATGGCCTGCGTCCCATGAGCGTCGAGCTAATTCCGGAGAATGAGCGCGGTGCCGTCCTGACTGCGCTGGCGGACACTGAGGTGCTTGAGGATCTGGCCATCCGTGGGATGGATGCAGCCGCGGTCGCGGCGCAGCCGGACCGCGCCATGGAGGTCCTTACCGACCCGGCGGTCGATAACGGCATGGCCTACGCGAAGATAAGCGACGTGTCCGGCGGCGCAATCGCGATGATCGATCGCCGTCGCATGATGCGGCAGATCGCCGCGGACGTTCGCAGCGAGGGCGGCTGCGAGGTGGTGGAGCTAGGACCCGAAGCCGACCTCTCCGGCGTTGCGCGCTTCGACGTCGTCTTCATCGACTATTTCCTCGACGACAAGGAGACGGACGGGACCATCGCCGAACGCATCGCGGGCGAGGTGCATGGCCGGCGGGACGCGACCCGGCGCCAGCAGATCGTGCTGATGTCGTCCCGCGCGGGCGTCCGTGCGATACGCACCGAGTTCCGCAAGACCGCAAGCATTGAGGCCGCGTCGTTCGCCTTCGTCGACAAGGCGGACCTGGACGAAGCCTGGAAGGTCAAGGCCCATCTGGAGATGCTGGCGCGGGGCATGCAGCACTCGAGTGCGCTGGGCGAATACATATCTGCCGTGAAAACGAAGGCCAGGGAGGCGGCCGAAAGCTTGTCGCAGAGAATCGACGATCTGGACATAGGCGACTTCGCTTACATCCAGCGTATCGCGCTCCACGCCGACGGACACCCGCTCGGCGACTATCTCAGTTGGCTCCTCTCCTCGCACCTGACCGCGCTTGCCTTCGAGGGCACTCTTCGCGAGCAGCAGGGCGCGGTCGACAGGATGGAGTTCGAGGACGGGCCGCTCAGCCCTGCGGAGCCGTCCATTGAGCTCGCCGCGCTCTACCACGACGCTCTGTTCGCGCGGAATCTGGGAGCGCTGGGCGGACATCCGCGTGCGGGCGTCGGGTCCGACATTGCCGATGTCCCGTTCGTTCAGCTGGGCGACGTATTCCTAACACCGGACAAGGCGCACGCGGTCGTGGTGCTGAGCCCAGACTGCGACCTCGCGTTTTCAACCGACCCGACCCGCAAGCCCGACCGGAACCTGGGCGTCATCCTGATGTTCGGCGATCCCAACTCGGTGGCGAGCGAAAAGGACAAGGAGACAAGCACGACCACGGAGGGGATGCTCCACGGTGCTGAGGTCTACCGCATCGACTGGCGCTTCAATTCCTTCCGCACGGTCAGGCTGGCCGAGCTCACCGCTTTCCTGACCGGGGAGGGCTTCGACGTCTCGAATCGCGACCGGTTGCGTCCGATCTATTCGCTGAAGCTACAGCATGAACTGGGCAACCACCTCATGCGAGTTGGCCCGCCCGTAATGCCGCCTATCGCGAGCCATGCGAGGAGCAAGATCCGGTACAGCCTGGGCGAGAAGGTCGTAAACGTTGATTTGGACGCGACCGAGGTCGTCATTTCGCGCTTCAAGAAGAAGTCCATGGTGCGCTTCACGCCCTCGCTCGTCGGCAAGCTCAAGCAGGCATCTGCTGAGCTGCTCGAGCACCTTTCGACCCAACTCGCGGCGATGCCAACCGAAGGCGCTGACGCGCAGAAGGCGCACAAGGCGATGACCGGGAAAGTTGAGGGTCTGCGTGGCCAGGTCGAGGGACCGCAGGTGTGGGCGTCGCTGATCGGCGATCAGCCGCTATTGGGACCGGGCGAAAGCAAAAAATTGAAGGGAAGCGTGCATCTCGCTCATGGCGCTGGCTGGGCTTTCCCACAGCAGCCGGCAATTGTCCTGGTAGTTGGGGACGTGTCCGACTCCAGTGAGAACGGGGACGGCAAAGGCGAAGACGACGATTCTAGAGGCGCGGACGTCGTGGGCGAGGAAAGGATGAGCAAAGCCGCCTCACCCCAAACGCCGTTGGAGTCCGCGCTCTTTACCTCGATACCTTCCGCCCGTGGCAAAGGTCGCAAAGATAAATAGTGCTGGTCACAGAGAGCAGATGAGGCAACCCTCTGGTTCATCTTCCTCTTGTTCGATTCCGGCAATGACCGCGGCCAATGAAAGATCTTCCCGGCGAGCTATTCGCCTAGCACGTGAAGCTTCCCAGTTTCGCTCAATCGCTGCCATACGTTCAGGTCTTTCAAGCTCTGCTAGAGACTCGCTCGCGGCCCAGGTAAAGCCGGCGCTTACAAGAGCGCTGCGCTCTTCATATTCCTTGGCTTGATCGTAGAGGTCGGGATGGGTCTGTTTGAGGCGAACCCACTCTATCTTCTGCTGATAAAAACAGAAAAAACATCCCGAGCGCGTCCTGCCCCATTCCATATACGGTGGAAGGCCAAGGCCACTATCCTCAAGGATGCGAATAACGTCTGCGCGAACAAGGCCGTCATCCTGAAAAGGATAAACCGCTGTAATATTCGGCTTGGTGCTGATGTACCCTGTCCGCGATTCATCTGCGCGCAGCCCGACATAGTTGATTACCGGCTCGGTGCCTACATAGGCCTCAAACGGTTTCAACTTCAGCATCTTAGTGCACCAACGACGGTGGTTAGACGGTAGCATGTCACCGTAAACTGAAAGCCAGTGCTCAAAGGAGTCATCCGGTGTCGTGCGGACGACTGGTCGACCAAGAATACTCTCCAGTCGCGCCATATAATCATAAGTCTCAGGGAGTTCTTTTCCCGTATCGTGAAAGATATATTCCATTTCGGGCACGCGATCGCGCAAATAGACGGCTAGTGCCGCGCTATCTTTGCCGCCCGAGAGGCTGAGGATGTGACGCGGTTCGGTCATGGTCTAAACGTGCTCCGTCGGCGCGACGCACCGAAATTGAATCGTTTGGGGCGTTCGCGGCGATGGCCTAAGCGAGATCAAGAAGCTGCCGCTTCATCGCTTTCACCGAGGTTTGCTTCACTAGTTTCGATGATGAAGCGCTCAGTGAGACGGGCGATAAGGCGCGCGGGAGAGGTCGTTGCATACACGTTGAACTGCTCGACCACATCGGCCAGCAACTCACGCATCCGATCCGTGAGCAACGGATGATCTTGATCGTCGGCATCGCGAGAGCGCAGTTCGGCTGCAAGCAACCGCCGCAACGTATTGCCGGGCGGCCAAATCAGATATCCGTTCGACCACTCGGGGTCGCCTTGCAGCGCTGCGATCATTTCGCCGAGCGCGGGCCTAAGATGTGCGGCCAGATTTGAGTTGGCAGCTAATTGATCGAGCGACACGCATTTTCGGCGAAGCGAAGCGTAGAGTGCCGCTTGTGCCTTCGTCGCCTCACGGTGCGGGGCCGCGCTAATCGCGATCGGTGCTATGCCAGTGACTTCAAGGCTCGGTCCGAGAGCGCTGACCGGCGGTAGCGCCATGACATCGAATGCTGACAAAGCCTTCCGGACGGCGGCGGCGCTGCGCGGCGTTGCCGGCTCGATGGTAGGCTCGCCATCCTGGAACAAGTCGCCTTGACCGCCCAAGCCGTTGAGATAAGCGTCGACCACACTCTCGCTTGGCCATTTATCGGGCTCATCTACAACTTTTGGATCGAAAAGCGCACGAACGAGGACCTTGCTCTCTGAATAACGGTTCATAATCGCCAGCATGTGATCACGCAGAACTTTGCGCTGACCCGATGAGTCCCATAGGGCGCGATACTGTGGCGCGATCACTTGCCGATCGAAGCGTTGCAGCATCTTGTTTTTCGTGGTCGGGCGAATGGATAAATCGTCCTTGGACAGCAATTTACCCTTCCTGCTGAAGTTCCACAGCCCATCATTCGCCAGAAACCAGAGTGGCCACCATCCCTTCGAGGCTCGATTGGGAAAGACGATTGAGACATACTGCTCAAATTTGCGGATTATGAGCTCCGCATAGAGCATGTCGCTCACCAGACCGCCAGCATTGGCGAGATCGAGTGCCGCTATAACGCACACGGGTTTATAGTAGAGCGCGTTGGACGCTCGATTTTGATGAATTTACCGGATCAACTCGTGCCAGTCGCGATGCTCAGGTCGCATTGCGCCTCCCCCGTTGAGCCGCATGCCGCGCGGCATCTTCATCCTTGGCAAACACAGCTCCTCAAGCCCATGTCAATGGCATAGGTATCATCGGTCGTCATGGGCTTGGTCAAGCGGACGTCGTGTTGAAAGCCGGAGAGGCGCTGGCATCAGTGACTAGATGGGTCGGCCCGTATCGACCCATTCACGCATCGCTTCGACCATCTGTACGGTCGGGTACGCCTTGATGTCGTCCTCTGACGCGCCGGACGTTAATTCGCGTTCCCAATACCATTGCTGGAAGTCGGCATAGCGATTGAGGATCAGCGCCGGCCCAACCTTCGGGGCTTCCGCCTGCCGTACCAGCCAATTGCGCACGGCCCGCACAGCCTTGATGTAGTCACCGCCGTGGGGATGGATATCCCAACCGGAGATATCGGACAGACCCTTCTGGTAGTCATACTGAGTGTCTTCCAAGATCAGTATCGCCTTATCGGTTAGGTGGCCGGCGCCGAACTTCCGGCACCCGTAATCAATGCCAAGCTCGAACGGCATGTTCAACCGCGCAAATTCATCGATCGCTGTCGATTTGCAGCGGCTAAGATCGTGAATGCCGTATTTCGAGCCACGGACGAGCTCCAAGATGCGATCCAGCCGATTGGCCGCATTATCGGCATTCTCAGGCGCGAGCCGGGGATAGAAGCCCAAATCCGTGATGCAGAAGGCGATCGCCTGCAGGATCGGAGCGAACTCGTCGTCGAACGGGCAGTTGACGAAGACCGACCGCTCAAAGGGCGGTGCCAAGTTTAGCCCTTAGGCGGGAATGGATCATTGCCGTAGGAATTGCGCTCGCGGATCCGCCCGTCGCGCCCGTGGATATAGAGCTCGGTCTTCTGGTTGCGCGCGATCCGCGTCGCAGCCGCGATCGCGTCGGCCTGCGTCGTGTGAACGCTCGATGCACGCGCGGCACCGGCTTTCTTGACACCCCAACCGCCTGCATTCGGGACGACGTGCTGACCCTTCGACATGATCCGCGATTCTCCTTGTCCCCGTTATAGGCGAGGCCCGCCTTCTTCGCCAGAGCTGCACGTAGAGCCAAAGCCTCAAATATTGCGCTTCAGGGTGGTGAATCTCGAGGCGCGCTGTCGAGAGGCGGCCCGCTCCGGCGTTTACCATGGAACGGCGGCAAAGGCGGTATGCTCTTGGTCCCAGGTGGCGACTTCGCGCTCGGAGGCCGCATCGGCGTCCCGCCGTCCGCAAGGCACTCGCGCATGGTGGTTCCTTCCTCTATCCACCACCGCGGGTTCGATGGGGTGGCAGATGGCATGCCGGGTGGCGGAAGGCGGCCTTACGCGCGAAAGACGATCGGCGAGCTGGAGGCGATTTTTGCGCATGCGACGCGAGGATCCCAGGCGCTGTCCGACCTGGGCGAAGAGCTGCGTTTTCGCTCGACGTACCGGGCGACCCGGCTGCAGGCGCGCGTCGCGGCCGCATACCCCGATGCCTCGCAGGCGGCTTCGTCGGACCATTTCGGCCGGTCGGCTCAGACACCGGCGGCGAACAAGCCCGGCGCGGCTAAGCAGACACCGCGTCCCGCTCCCTCGCCGGTGGTCGCGCAGCCCAAGGTCGAGCCTTCAGCTGCCGGTCCCGCCGATCCGCCCGGGTCGCGACCAAAGGCTACGACCCAGCCCAGGACGCCGAACGAGCCGGGCGCGATCCTAAGCACCTGGATCGCGCTTGAGGCCTTGTCTCCCCAGACCTATCGGCGGCCAGAAGATCGCGCCGGCGGCGACCGCCGCTGCGTCGCCGATCTCGGCGGCACTCGGCTTCCCTGGCAGAGCGGCGAACGCTCACGGCCTAAAGAAACAGCTCTACTATCAGATCTACCTCGGCGCGCTTCTGATGGATCGGGCAACCGACCGGCTCACCAAGGCCTTTGGGGTCGATGAGGAGCGTAGCGCTCGGATCCGGGAAAAGGCGGCGCTGGCTGCACTCCTGGTCGACAAGAATGGCTGTCTTCTCGAGGACAAGGCGATCGCGATTTCGAGCTTCGGTTGGGCGCTGCCGCTCGCGCTGGAGATGCGGCTCGGGGATCTGGGTGCGTGGCCTTCGCTCGAACGCCAGCTGATCGACCGGCTCGACAAGCTGCTCCGCCGTGTCGATGCCGACGGCAAGCCCATCCCGCTCGGTTTGAACGCCATCTCGGCAGCGCATCGATGGCTCATGGATGAGTTCGGTTTGCCCGACGACCTCGTCGAGCCGCCCAGTTTCGCAATCCGGGTCTATCATTATTTCAAGGCCAAGAATCCGCCTGAAGTCTCGCTGCTCAATTCCTTTTACCTCGGCGATCTTGCTCGCGCAAAGGAGCGGCTCGGACGGGACACGCTTCCGATCGGGCTCAAACGCTATCTCGGCCTCGAACAGCATAATGATGTCCATGACCTTTTGCGCGACCAATCGGCGCTGGAACGGTCGGTCGCGCCTGGTCTGATCCCGGCGGCGCGCTGGCCATCGCCGGGCGGCCATCCCCTGGTCCTGTTACAGCAAGCAGCGGTCAATGTCGCCAGGCTGGAGTTGAAGACCGAAGGCTTGATCGCGGTCAACGGACCACCGGGGACAGGCAAGACGACCCTGCTGCGCGACGTCGTAGCGAGCGCCGTCCTCGACCGCGCCCTCGCGATGGCCGAGTTCGACGATCCGCAGGCGGCGTTCACGCCATCGGGCAGCAAGGTGGCGGCGGGACCCAGCGCCTATCACCACCTCTACCGGCTCGATCCGCGCTTGCGCGTTCATGCCGCCACCCGTGCGAGCGGCTTGACCGCTTCGTCTTCTTCGGGGGTGTAGATGCCCATCGCCGCAAGCGCATCCATCGTATCCTCGTCGATGTCGATGCGCAGCCCAGCAAGTTCATGCCGCCCATGCGTGCGTGGCGTGCCGAGCGGCTCGCACCGCCAGCCGAACGCAAGGATTTGCTGAAACCAGGAGGTTTCCGCGACGCCGGTATAGCAGTGGATCCCGCTGACGAGCGCGGTGATGGCGAGTTCGCTCACCAGCCGGTCACGCGCCGCGCGGCGCTCGCGGCGGTTCTGATGCCGGTCCAGGCAGAAACGCGTGATCTCGAATGTACACGGCCCGCGCGGGATGTCGCCGTCGCACAGACACGTTGTTCGGGCTTGCCGATCTCGGCTTTGGATGTCCGGAATTGGGCAGCTTCTCGCTTCGCGAGATAGAGGCTGTGCATCTGCCGTTCGGGCTGCGCATCGAGCGCGACCGCGCCTTTGCCACGCCGTTTGCACTGTCACTCTGGGCTGCCACCGCGCGGCGGCTCGGATCGATCATCGCTGCCGAGCAGCATCTGATCGCGATCCCAATTTCCCCGCTTCCATCTGCATCGGACCCTGACCGGCCCGGTGACGATGGCTGACGCGCGGCGCGTTCCGCCGCTCATCAAACCGACCCCGCCTATTCTCAAATTCAGCAGGGACGGCGCTCCGAGGAGTCAGACCATGAAACTCGACTTCGTTCCGCTCGACCGGCTGC
>CAZZZX010000025.1:13348-14256 GCA_964658585.1 uncultured Novosphingobium sp. | reverse complement strand
CTAAGTCAACGACTTAGCTCCCATTGCCGAAGCGCTTTGCCGCTTTTCGGTAACGGTTCGGTTATAAACGCCCGCGGACCGCTACGGACTCACCCAGGTTTGCGCGAATTCCCACTCCGTCGCTTGTACTGACAGCCGGGGCCGCCCCGCCGGGGGCCGGTTGCGGCATCTGCCGGCGAAGCGCAATCTGGTACCATACGTCATGATGGCCAGATCAGTTGAGAAGTGCGCATGATCGAGTTTCCGCCACAGGTTCTTGAGCGACCATATCGGACTATGCTGTTAGTCGATCTTCTTTCGGCGCTCGCAAATATTTTCGCCGATCCGTCCCTTCAAAAGATTGATGTCCGGAGAGATGCAAGCGGTCCGGCTGTTGAAAAGGCGGTAGACGAAATCTTCCGGGCCCTTCGAGACGGCGAACTTACAGCCTATTTGTATCAACGCATATCCTCGGATTTCTTGGAGGTTAGCAGAGTTTACTGGGGTACTGATTCTAGTAGCTTCTCTATCATGTCCGTATACGGCTCCCTTATAGATATTTCGGATGATCAGACATTTCCGAAGGATCTTGATGGCCGCCAGCTAGTCGTATTACTGCCGGACGCCCAAAATTGGCTGCGATCTAGGGGCTCCGCACTCGCACTCGTGGAGGAAGGGCGCCAAGCAGTTACCACGAGAAGGCGGAAGCCTCGCTACGGCTCGAAGCTACGCGATGAAGCACTACTCCGGCTGGAATACGAAGGAGGGTTTAGCGAGGGATATTCGCAAGCAGACCTCGAGCACGCTATTGCGACTTGGAGCCAAGACAATCTGGAAACCCAGCCAGCCCCGAGCACCATCCGCGCCGAGGTAAAGAAAGCGCGGATAGAGTACGAAAGGCGAAAGCGGCCGCCAGCCGAACCGGCGTA
>CAZZZX010000025.1:0-13338 GCA_964658585.1 uncultured Novosphingobium sp. | reverse complement strand
GCGAAATCGGCCGATTGAGGCCTACGAATCAGCGACACCTCCGATCGCCGGCAAACGTCGGCGACCTCTGGAGGTTCGCATGCAAGCAATAGCAACATCGGTTAAGGAAGCTGGCCAAGCGCTTAGTCTCGGTCGCACAGCGATTTACGCGCTCATCAAAGAAGGCAGGCTCGACACTATCAAGGTAGGTCGGCGACGCCTGATCAAGATCGAGTCGGTCCGCCTCCTTCTGGAGCAGGAGCAGTGACTCGGGCGCGGAGACACGAGCCGAGGCGGCTTTCAGATGCTGCGCTCGCGGTACTGCCGCAGCTGCTGGACGAGTGGCTGCCCGGCGGCAAGCATAACGGTGACCTCTATATCGCGCTTAATCCGACGCGCGAGGACCGACATCTCGGCTCGTTCCAAATCAACGTGCGGTCGGGCCGCTGGCGGGATCATGCGATCGGCTTCGGAGGAACAGATGTCGCCTCTTTGCTGTGCTACCTCTTGGGTGTGGATTATCGAGCAGCTCAAACACGCCTTGCTGGTCACCCGATTGTCGCTGGAGCAATCGCATCAGGTGCTGCGCCGCTGGCTGCTAAACCGGCTAAAGCCGCTAACCCGCGCGACGAACGGGCAGCCGTCGCTCGCCGCATTTATGAGCAAGCGGGTGATATCCGCGGCACGCCTGCCGAAGCCTATCTCGAAGGGCGTGCCCTAAAGCCGAGCACGGCATGGGCGAGCCTGAGAACGTCGCTACAGCCATATCCTCGGCGAGGGTGGCAGCATGCCCTTATCGCGCCGATTAGGGCGCTAGACGGCTCTCTGGTCGGGCTGCATCGAACATACTTGCGAGCCGACGGTCGTAAGCTCGACGCGGACCCGGTCAGGTTAACGCTTGGCAGTGTACGAGGCGCCGCAATCAGGCTCGGTGAGCCGGACGATCGACTAATCATCTGCGAAGGCTTGGAGGATGGCCTCACCCTATTCCAGGAGCTTTCGGGCAGCCCGGTATGGGTATCAGCCGGCGCTGCGCTTATGGCTGCGATGGCCGTGCCGGGTTGCGTGAGACATCTGACGATCGCGGCTGATAATGATCCGACTGGCGAAGCTGCTGCCATCAAGGCCGCCGATGCCCTCTCCAGCAACGTCCGCGAAATCAGCATCGCTCGGCCTTCGCCAGAGTTCAAAGACTTCAACGATCAGCTGCGTGAGGTCATTCATGCCCGGTAAGATCGCTACGCAGTTCGCGAACGCGGAGACGGTGCAAAAGCTTCCGCCTCTGCCGCTTCGTCGCTCTACGGCAACCGCCGGCCCTTACCCTATCAAAGCGCTCGGGAAAACGTTGGGCGAGGCCGCCACTGCCATCATGGACAAAATCGGATGTCCCGACGCTATAGCTGCCCAGTCGGTCCTTGGAGCAGCAGCGCTCGCTACACAAGCTCACGTAGATCTCATCCACCCGGCAACAGGCGAGCTCCGTCCGATTTCCCTGTTTCTTGTCACCGTAGCCGTGTCAGGCGAGCGCAAAAGCGCAGCCGATCGTTTAGCTTTGGGGCCAATCGTTCAACGTGAAGCAGAGCTTTCTGTAAGATACGAACAAGATAATCACGCCTATCGGAACGCGGCCGCTATATATGATCGCGCCCGAGAAGTTATCCTGAAGGACAAGACCAATCATGCTAAAGACATCTCTAAGCTATTAGCGGCATTAGGTCCACCTCCCAGTCCAGCGCTTTCCCCGCTGTTAACCGCGCCCGATCCAACACTTGAGGGCTTACATAAACATCTAGCGACCGGGGAGCCATCTATAGGGCTTTTTAGCGACGAAGGTGGAACTTTTATCGGCGGATATGGAATGTCCGACGAATCGAAACTGAGAACCGGTTCTGGGCTCTCAGATATGTGGGACGGCAAGCCGATCCGACGAGTACGAGGAGGCGATGGAGTAATGTTTCTTAAAGGGCGCCGCCTCTCCTTGCACATCATGGCGCAGCCCGGCGTCGCCGAGACATTACTAGCGGACCCGGTCCTCGCACAACAAGGATTACTCTCACGATTGTTAGTATCGTCACCAGCGAGTCTTGTCGGTACTCGAATGCAGCACAAATCGAAAGCCACGACCGAGCCGGCTCTCAAACGTTATAATGATCGCCTTCTTCAATTACTTCGCCAGGAGCAACGCCGAGCCGGACCCGGCAATCCAGAGCTATCGCCTCGCCGCATCCAATTATCATCCGACGCGAAGGCAAGGTGGATCGCGTTCGCTGATCGATGCGAAGGTGAGCTACTAGAAGGTCAACGTCTGGAATCGATAAAGGGGTTTGGGGCCAAATTAGCCGAACACGCACTGCGCATCGCTGGCGTACTTCAAATAGTCGATGACAAAAAAGCGATTGCGATAAATGCCTCCGTGATAGATCGTGCCATTATAATAGCTCTATATTATGGAAATGAAGCACTACGGCTCTTTGAGCATGGTTCCTCATCGATTGAAATACAACGTGCTGAAAAGGTTCTTAAGTGGCTTACTGATCGCTGGTGCAAACCTACTGTAGCGCTGACTCACATCTACCAGACCGGCCCTAACTCAATCCGAGACGCGGCCAAGGCTCGGGAGGCCGTCGCCATTCTCGAGCAGCATCATTGGCTTCGACCGGTCCTCGGAGGAGGCGTGATTGACGGAAAACAATATAGAGAGGTCTGGGAAATTTCTAGATAAAGACTATAGTTATGTACGCCGACGATCACGGATCCACCGGGACTCGGCCTTCAATAAAGTTTCAAAGGCTCGGCCATGCGCAGTTCTGATAGTTTCGCTCAGATGTTCGAGCGCGGAACTACGCGGATGCTTTCAATCGACCTTAGAAAAAGGTGCCCCGTCGGGCGCAATTCAGCATGGCCCCTCTTCCCGACTAACGCCCTGTAAGGCTGCCACGGAGCAAGAGAAGCTGGGCACCCCCAATAACCCTGGCGTGATCGGGCCGGAGATGATTCACTGCGCCTGACCAGGAGGCGGCGGATGCGTCAGGCAGGGTTGTTCGGGCTATCGGATCAGCTGAAGCGTTTGTCGGATTGCGGCGATCCGCTGGAGACGATGAGCTGGGTGATGGCTTTCGAGGTGTTCCGCCCGGCGCTGGAGAATGCGCTGGCATACGGCGACGGCGCGGAGGGTGGTCGGCCAAGAGCGCCGCCGAGATCTGGCCCGACCAGCCGGCCAAGGCCGCGCAGAAGGATACTCTCCTCGCCTCGACCAGTGTCCGTCAAGCTACCAGGCTACGGCATTCACTCGGAAGGTCGCGCAGATTCCAGTTCCAGCGCGGGCACGAACCGGGTAGCTCTCACGCCAAGCGATGACGGGCGGGGGCGGGATGGCAACGGAAGCACAAGACAGGGAAGAGGGCGACCATCCAGCCTTGGTGCTGAGATATAGCCATCACGTCATCGAGCATCTCGGCCTGAAGCTTTACCAGAATCGTCCCACCAACGTCGTCGCTGAGCTGGTGTCCAATGGCTGGGATGCTGAAGCTTCTCAGGTGTGGATCAAGCTGAACACAGCCCTTCAACAGGGCCCCGCTCGATATTTAGCGGTCGGCGACGACGGCACCGGTATGACGCTGGACGACCTCGGCGGATCATACCTCGTAATCGGTAAGCCGAAAGACCGAACTGAGATAGTGCGCGAGCGGCGCTATCCGATGGGACGTAAAGGCATCGGCAAGCTGGCACCGTTTGGAATTGCCCGGACGGTCGAGGTTCTGACCGGCGCTCGCGTTGATGGTGTAGTGAAGTTCAACTGGCTGCGGATCGAGCTCGCTCGCATCCTTGAACTCGGGAATGCCGCGGCCCCAGCCACTCAAGCGGCCTATCCACCGGATATCCTTCTGCAGGACGGCACCGGCGAAGACGTGAAGGCGCTCGCTGATCAAACCGGCGAGGTCTCCGCGTTCCTCGATCGGATCAAGGGTGGAACCGGAACACTTGTCATTATGCGCAACCTGTCGCTGCTGCGCCAAATCAATGCAGAGCCACTCCGAAAAGCCATGGGACGTCGATTTACGGTGACGCTTTCCCGAACAGACTTCTGCGTTGAGGTCGACAGTGATCGCGTGACCGAGGCAGATGCATTACCCGAATTCGAGCATCGCATTCCGGCTCAGGGCACCATCACCGAGCAAGTTGGCGACCAAGCGGTCCGTTACTGGGTCGGGTTCGTTAAGACGGCAGCTTGGCCGAGTGACGAAGCAGGCGTGGGCGTATACGCACATGGGAAGATTGCCCAAGATAGACCCTTCACCTTCGGTGTGAAGGGAAAGGAGATCTTCACGCGCTATATGTATGCCGTGGTCGAGGCTGACTTCATTGATGAACTCGAAGATGATGTCATCTCGACTGATCGACGGTCAATAGACTGGGAACATCCACGTGCGGCCGCTCTCCACGACTGGGGCCAGCGCAAGGTGCGCCAATGGATTGAGGAATATCGATCAGCCCGCCGCAGGTTTGAGGCCGAGGCGGTAAGGAGACACATAGACGAGCAAATCGCATCCAATGATCTTCCAAATATTAGGGAGGACGAGCGTCGGATCATATCGGATCTACTGGCCGAGGTCACGCCTGGACTTGAACGAGACGAAGGGTCGTATGGAAGGGTAACCGCCGCAGTGATGAGGGCTTACCTTAATAGGCCTACGCGCGAACTCCTGAAGAAAGTTTGGGCGGATTATGGTACGGGGCACGGTGATCCGCGGCCGTTCCTGGACATGGCTGACAAGCTTGCTGCTGCGGCTATTCCTGAAGCCCTATCACTGGCAGTAACATTTGCTCAAAGAGGCTACGCACTTTCAGTTTTAAGTGACATGCAACATCGGGGCACGGAACCTGACCTGCAGAAATTGATCGAAAAGTTTCCTTGGATCCTGCAGCCTCAAATGGAGCTGCTAACCGCAAATCAGCGGCTTCAGACTCTGGTAGAGGCTGCATACCAGCAAGGGCTTAATCCATCTCGATTCACTCCGGGTCATGTCGATATAAATGACAAGTTTAAACCAGACTTTGTTTTTTTCTCCGACATTGACTATGACAAGATTGTAGTCGTGGAGATCAAGACGCCACGCGAGGATCTGACTTTCAAGAATCGCGAGCAGCTATCGGCCTATATGGTCTATGTCGAACAGCAGTACCCGGATGCACACAGGCAAGGATATCTGGTCGGCACCAATGGGCAGAAGATGGCACGCGGTCGCGACGACATCCAGATATTGTCTTGGACGGACGTATTCTTGAACTCGCGTCGCGGTCATATTGATATGCTCGCGGCAATGCTTTCTACCGCCAATCCAGATGCGGACGATGATCGCATGAAGCAAATCCTAGAATTCGGTGGAGAGGAGGTTTGGGAGCTACTCACGCACGTTGCGGCTAATGACGAAGTGCTCGCGGACCTAGTCGCAAACCGCCCTAGGATAGCACCATGACGTCAATTGTAGCGGCGGAGCTTTTCGCAGGAGGTGGCGGATTGGCAGTTGGTCTTCAACGTGCAGGCGTAACTCCAGTGGCAGCGGTTGAACTTGACGGCTATGCAGCCGCCACGTTCAGGGCAAATCATCCGGCTGTTCGAGTGTTTGAGCAGGACATCTGTGACGTATCGGGACGCCAACTGCTTGAAGCATCTCCCACGGGGACGATCGAAGTTCTCGCTGCCTGTCCGCCTTGTCAAGGATTTTCGACGCTCACATCCAAATACAAGCGGGACGATCATCGCAATAAGTTAGTAGCGGAGGTTGGTCGCGTCGCCAGCGAAACACTGCCTCTGGCGATCATGATGGAGAACGTCCCAGGCCTAGCCGGCCGGGGACGTCCGATACTCGATGACCTCATCGAACGCCTGCACGCCCTCGGCTATGTGACCAACTTTGACGTGCTGCAGGTTGCCGACTTCGGAGTGCCGCAAACACGACGCCGGCTAGTCTTGCTCGCCGGCCTCGGCTTTCACATCGACATGCCTCGCACAACCCACTCGAAGCGCAGCCAGAACGACCGAGTCCGCTGGCAAACTTTGCGAGACACCATCTCCGACCGAGTAGAGGCAGTACGGATTGACACAGCGAGCGATCTCGGCGGCTTTGGCGCGGTGGACTGGCATGTTGTTCGACGGCTCGGCGCGGCGAACCTAGAGCGCCTCAGAAATGCTGAGCCCGGCAAAAGCCGCATCCATCTGCCTCAATCCGTGAGGCCGGTGTGCCATCAAGATGACGGCGCCGGCTTCCGTAACACCTATGGGCGCATGGACTGGGATCGCCCATCATCGACGATCACTGCTGGATGTCTTTCTCCCAGCAAGGGGCGTTTCGGTCATCCTGATGAACTGCGTACGATCTCTTTTCGAGAGGCCGCGCTGCTCCAGACATTCCCGCCCGACTACAAGTTCGTCGGGGATCGAATCGACCGTGCGTGTTCTGTTGTAGGCAATGCTCTCCCATGTTTATTCGCAGAACGGATTGCCGATCAGGTGCGAGCAACCATAGATCGAGTGCTCCCGTGGCTACCTAAAGACGTTTGGAAGAGGCGGAAAGCTTTGCTTAGCTAGTTAGATCCTGTGGCGGCGGTAACTACTCAGTATTTAGACGCCTTCGGCTCGCTTCATAACGCGACTTTAGTTTACCTTGGAGGGACATCTGCGTGCGTGAAGAGCTATCCGGGATCGCCGCCGCGATCGAGCAGCGCTCCCTGCCAGAAACGGCAGAGCAGTTCTTTGGACGCATGTGGGACGTTCAAGACCAGGCCTTCGTCGGGCAGGAAAAGCGCCTCGAAATCCGACGCCTTGGCGATTTCGCCGATCAGGTCGGCAAGACGCGGCTCCTCGCGCCGCGCGCGGAGTTGGCGTCCGGAGACATCGCATATATGCCCGACCCTGCTGGACTTCGTAAGGAAACCGAGGCTGCTAACGCAGCTTAAGTTCGCCTTTTGGGGGAAGCGATCTTTTGCGGTCGCCGTATAGATCGGTCGCTCCTGTAACTTCGGTTTCAGTGCTATCGAGCCACGCGTAACCTGCATTCGTTCCATAGGTCGAGGAGCGCGTATTGCTACTGTCGGATCCCGTCGTTGCCGGACCAATCGAAGCTCGAGGTGAACAATGCCGGATAGGCCAGACGTAAAGGCTCAACGCTGGGTTGGACATTTCGACCTGCACGGCGACGGCGGACTGATCGCCAGTGATCTGGCTTACCATCCTCGGGACGGCATATCGCTACGAACGAATGAACTGTTGAAGGAGCCTCGATATGCGCGAGATCCAAGGGTCCATCTGACCCTATATGGTTTCGTAGAGGGTTCCCGCCGCTGCACGGTGGCGGATGCCTTCGAGACCACGATCGACGGCGACTCTATCGAGACCCGCAAGATCGTCGGCAACGCTATACTCCTCGATGGAGAGGGAGAGAATCTGGCAACGCCAATCTACCGTCGCCTCAACTTCAGCTCACCGGCGTTCACCGCGCTCCTCAATCCACGCGGCATCAGGCCCGCGCCGACGACCCGGTCCCGGATCCGCAAGGTCTCGGCATCGCCGACGCTTGCGGTGGAGGCGCCGTGGGGAACGAACATTCTGCGGCTCGGCACCGATCTCATCGCAGCGAACCATCAGTCGGACGACGGCGGTTACCACATGACCGAGCGTCCGTTCCTCGAGATCGAGTTCGCCGAGCCGCAGACGTTCGACGACATTCGACGCGTGGTCGCGGGCATAGAGTTCCTGTCGTGCATCGGTGACGGAGCCTTCAGCGGCCCGCCCCGGCTTCTACTGTGGAAGGAGCCCAAGTCGAAGCCGCGTAGCCGCGCCAAGCGATCAAGCAGAGGCCCGCAGGCAGTGCTCCTCACCCAAGACTGGTATGGTGCGGCCGTGCCCAAGCACTGGCTGGGACGGACGTTCGTGCTCAGCCGTCTCGGACCAGACCCTATGGGAACGCTCGCACGCTGGCTCGATCTGTCCCGCGACGTAGAACGGTCGACCTCGCTCTACCGGACGGCATCGTCCGAGACGGATATCGGCGTGTGCTTTCTTTTCCTGATCCAGGCCGTTGAGGGTCTGCACCGCAAGTTGGACAACCGCGTCGGAATCACCCAAGCGGAGTTCGACCAGGGCTTGCAGGCGCTCAGGAACGCTATACCCGGCAATCTCTCTCAGGATGCGCGCGACATGTTCGCGAACCGGTTGCCGAAGGACAACGAACCAGGCCTCGGTACCCGTCTCAAGGACTATGGCGATCGCGTGACCCGGGTCCTTCCGAACGCGCTGCCGCGCTTCTCGAAAGATCGGCAGGCGATCGCGAAGCTGCGGAACGACTTCAGCCACATCCTCGGTCAGGAGATCAAGGGACCGATCGACGATCACGTCAGGCATCTGCTCTACTACTGCGAAGTCCTGAGGGCTCTCTTCGTCTTCGTCCTCCTGGACCACCTGGCGATCCCGGACGACTGCCTCATCGACATCTTCGACCATCAGTTCAAGCTGCTGGAGCGTCGGCGCGCGGATGCGGGACTGCCCTGAGACGATCCGCTCCTGCCGCCACAAGCAGGTTCTCGCCCTGACGTGGGATTAGACGATGGCTTCGCCTGCGCGGGCGAAGCCATCAGCGTCAGTCGCTGCTGGTCACGGCTGCCGACAGGGAGGGTCCGCGAAAGCGGTCTGTCGGCGATCCGCGATCGGCATCCGAAGGCCGCCCTAGCGGCTGTCCCAAGCCACGCCGTCCCGATTGTCGCGCCGACCGTTGGATGCTGAGAAGCTGACTTTCGGCAATTAGGAGCGCTTGCGGTGCCGTTCTATGACCAGATATGGCGCATTCCCGTTAGGCAACTTTTCCGCCAACGGGCCTGTCGGCAGTCGACCAGAACCAGTCGTTCCCCCACCCAGCGGGTGAATTGCCGCTCCTACCGAAACCCGCCATTCCTATTCGTTTGGGCCGTCGCGCAGCAATGCGCCAGTTCCAGTCGTAGAAGGGCCTGCTGCATGCTTGCCAGCGGACAGGCATCACCTCCGTAAATTTGCTTCGATCGAGCCGCTCAAAGTTTTTACTTGAACTATCGATGCAGACACGACCGTATGGGCACTAACCGTCGTTCTGCCCAAATCGCTTGATCGTGATGCGCGTTCCCTCAAGCGTAAGAATGAAATTCGCCGCTGTCCGTTTGATGTTCACATTCCCATAATGCATATGACGGTGGTGGTTGGCGCACAGGATCATGATGTTCGTGGCTGACAGCGAGCCAATTTCCATCTCTGACACTGGCGTCACGTGGTGTGCTTCGACATACGGCTCACCGTCCAACTTGATAAACCCGACAGGCTCCAGCTCCAATGCCTCACAAATCTGGCATCTGAAGCCATTTGCGTGCTTCAAGCGTGCGCCGATGCTACCTCGTTCTATGAACTTGCTGACGCGCTCGCGAACCATTGGAGGCCTTGCCAGCAGCTTCCGCTCGATCTCCGCCAGATCGTCAACTATCGGCTCGATGATCGGAGCCTTGCTTGCCGGTTCATACGTCATCAGCAGCCCTTGGGCCCAACGTCGAACATCCTCCTCCCGCTCGTTCAGTTCCCCGCGCCATGGAATTGCAGCCTGCCCAGGCAATAGGCGCGCATTTGCCCGGACTTTCTCTAGGGTTAAGGTGGACCAATGGTGGTTTTGAGCAGCCAGGCGCATCTCCGGCACGGGAAACGCCCAGCGCCTTCCTTCCCGCGACCAGGCATTCGCGAAATGCTCGACGACGCACAGGCCAAGGGGCGGAACGCCGGCCTGATAGCAGGCGAAATCGAGACGTGACATAATGTTACCCAGCACGCGCCCGTGTCTGGTCAGGTCATCAAACCCGAGCAACGCCCCCACATCGGCGTTGGAGTATGAGTTCAATGCTCCACCGTGCTGATTGGCACGATCGGCAAGCCAGTCCAGAACGCGTTCCGTTCGCTGCTGAGTCAACGTGCCGAGATCGGCGGGCGGCTTATCACTGTCACTCGCCACGCCCAGGGTTCGGTTGGCATACCAAAGCGCACGAGCGGAAAATTCTTCGGGATGATCGACGATGATCTGCTCGAACGAAAGCGCACGCATTTCCGCTTGGTCCAGCACTTCAAATCCCTGCGTCACTTTGGAGCGGGCAACGGTCACTTCCGCTGCGTCAATCAGGCCACGATTGCGCAAGATACGGAAGGTATATTCGGCATTCTTACCGTCGCGCTTTTGCAGCGCGACATAGCGGCCGATCGCGTTGACGATGCGCCTTTCGGCAGGGGAAAGATCGGCGAGGTCAAGGCCGGTCTTCTGCTCGACCATGATACGGCCGAATTCGGCGTATTTGGCTTGCAATGCCTGTTCGATTTCGGGCGTGCCCGCGCCCTTGGCATGGATATTCCGCTCAAGGGTGTCGAGCTTATCGAGGCCTGGCACCCCAGCAATAATGGCAAGAATATCCTGTGCCATCAGGCCGTTGCAATCTTGGATTGGATGAAATCGAAGATCGGGCGGAACGGCTCAAAATGCTGGACAGCAAGACCCGGAACCACTTGCTGGGCAAATGGAACCTTGTCGCCGGTGAACTTCACCGGCTGAGCCAATTCCGTCAAATCAGGCGCAAAGTGATCTTCGAGGCCAGGAACACCATAGAACAGCAGCTCTATGGCAAACCGAGCCTGAGAGCCGAAGGCTTGGCCGTCCGGCCGGATAACCTGATTCCGCAAGGCATGGGTCGCTGCGACAGGAACAAGCATAGCATAGCTTTGACAGTTCGGACGTTGTCTTGTCAGGCAGCGCGCCACGTCGGCTTCAATCTCATTCCCCAGTTGCACCCAGTCACTGTAGGCTCCGTCGAAATCGAACAGGGCAAAGAACTTCCGGCCTGGATGCCCGTCATACAGCGTCTGGCGCTTCATGAGATTGCGCAGGAATGAGCAGTCGAAGGCTTGGGCGATCTCGAATGGGCAGGGCGCATCGCCATAAAGCTTGCGCCAAGCCGTTTCGAGGATGGCCACATCCGAAATGCCTTCAGTAAACAGTACCGGCCCGGTTGTGTTGGTGAGCACGAAGTCGACGCTCAACCGTGCTTCCGTCTCGGAAAACGTAATCAACCCAGCTGAAAGCGACCGAACAATTGTGGACTTGTCTGGCTGATCGGTCGTTACGCCTGTGGCACCTGATGAAAAGAGGCGGACGCGGCTTTCGGATTGAGCGGCGACGGTTGAGGCGCTGTGGCTGCTCAGCAGGATGTGATTAGTCCGCGCGGCCTCCGCTGAAATGGCGCTCACCTGGTCGAGGAAGTCGAACTGCCATTCGGGGTGCAGGAAGGCGTCCGGTTCATCCAGAAGGACTAGGCAATTCCGCTGCTTGAACAACTCGGAAACGGCAAAAATATAGACGGATTGAAACTGGCCATCGCTGAAGCGGTTGAGTTCTGAAACCTCCAGACCATCCAGCGCAATTCGGAGGCTGATGTCTTCCAGCATCCCGAGGATGCGTAGGGCATCGAACGACCGGAAGATTGTTTCAGAAGTCAGATCGCCGTAGGCCTCCCGGAACTCTTCAAGGTCGCATTCCAGGACGTAGCGATCCTTCTCCCTGTCGTAGAGTGTACCGGGGGTGAATGCGCCTGCCATGCAAGCGACAAGCTGATCGAGGAAGGAACGGACAACGCCCGTTGCTCCCCAAAAAAGTTGCTTGTCCTCGAACGGGTCGAAATCCCCGGTGCCTGCAAATCCAGGGCGTTTGAGCACGATCGTAACGATGCGGCTGTTGCTGAGAATCCCCAGCTTCTGACAGAGATAGCCGCGCGCCAGACTAGCTTCTGGCAACAGCATCAACACGACGATGAGCAGCTTCTTGCAGGCCGGGCCAATGCCGACAAAGAGCGGGAGCATGGTTGCGTTCGCCCGGCGAAGATTGCGACCATAGCGGTCCTCATATCGCGCGACCAGAGCCGTCACGTTGTCGTTCTGGCCCGAATAATAGACCAGCACATTGTCCGGCAGCGGTGTTGCGCCAATGGTCCGACGCCCGGTATTATCGTTGATGTTCAAAAGGCCATCGCGCCATTCGATCCGGGTCTGTGCTTCGGCGATCTCGAAGCTGATCGCATAGTCGAAACCCGGCCCGGCAGCATCGGCATCAAAATCGAAGATGTGGTCGAAAATCACGATCACTGCTTCGAGGAAATTGGATTTGCCCGACCCGTTCTTACCGACGAAGATGTCGATGAAGCCATCGCCGTCGAAGCCGATCGAGAAATCGCGGAGGTTCTTGTATTGGCTGATCCAGACCGAGCGGAGCCGCATCAGGCGGCTCGTTCGGTGATGGCGTCGGCTAGATGGCGTTGGGTTTGGGTAGCGTCCGCAAGGCGGGATTTAAGCTTGTCACACAGCATCATCAGGGCGTCGACCTTGGCGACGATGCGGCGCTGCTCGGCGATGGGCGGGATTGGCACTGGATAGCCGCGAACCGTTGACATATTTACCCGAGGAGCGGCGCCACCCGTCGTCCAATAGACTGCCTGTTCAACGATGAATGGTGAATTGATCGCAATCTCGAGATAAAAAGATGATATGGCGCGGTGGCATCGAATTAGCATGGACCGTTGGCCAAGGCAGAGTTTCACGCCAGCCGGTATTCGGCAACCTACCCCCAAAATACCACCTTCCCTTATGTAAAGAATGTCTCCTTCGATTGGCTCAAGGCGCTCTATCCGCTCTTTGTATGTTTCAACGCTGACATAGTTTGGCTGCGATAAATCAAGTCGCCTTGGCTTTATCTGATTGGTCCTAATACAAAGCACCCCATCTTCGGTCCATTTAGGCGTGGTGTGCGGGCAATCGACGATGTGCGTACTAACTTGTGCTAGTGGTGCAATTTCCCAGCCTGCTGGAAGGTTGAACAGAGCTTTGCCATGTTCAAAGACTTTTTCATCCCAGTCGCTGGAAACCGAGACCTGCCGAAAGTTGGGAACCTTTGCGCCCTCATCCCCCGCATACTGTTCCACCAGCTTGCCGCGCACGGCAAGGTCGATAATGCTTTGCTTGAGGACGTCGATGCTGGCGTCGGTGGTGAAGAGAGTGTCGAAATGGCTTTCCAGTCGCGCCCATTGGCGGAGGAGGTCTGCCGCGTCCGCGCTATTCACTAGCGTCCCGAGCAGCGCTTCCACCAGCGCCTGATGCGCGGCCATCGCTTCCGCAGTCTCCCGCTCCAGCGCATCGCACAGCGCCATCAATTCATCCACCTTCGCCACAATCCGCCGTTGCTCGGCGAGAGGCGGGAGGGGGCACCAAGCGGCAAAAAATTGGCGATCATTGATGGCTGGGTAGGCGATGCCAGTTTG
>CAZZZX010000024.1:0-14286 GCA_964658585.1 uncultured Novosphingobium sp. | reverse complement strand
AACCCGATGCGAAGCTCTCCGCCAGCAGACCGCGCGCGACGCCGAGCGCGGCGATCGCGGAGGCCGCGAGGCTCGCCGCGACCGCCTGCCCCTCCGCCTCGAGTGCGGCATCGTCGACGACCCGCGTCACCAGCCCGATCGCAGCCGCCTCCTCTGCGCCGATGCGGCGATTGGTGAGGATGATCTCCTGCGCACGCCGCATCCCGACCAGTCGCGGCAGCGTCCAGGTCATGCCGCCGTCCGGCGTCAGGCCGATCGCGCCATAGGCGGCGGTGAAATGCGCCGAGCGCGCGCACAGCACGATGTCGCCCGAGATGGCGAGGCTGAGCCCCGCGCCCGCCGCGGGTCCGTTGACCAGCACGAGCAGCGGCTTAGCCATCCGCGCGAACCGCGCCATCGCGAGATGGAGCGTCCCGGCGAGTTCGGTCAGCACCGCATCGGCGCGGTCGCCCGCACCCGCGATCAGCGGCACGTCGCCGCCCGCGCAGAACAGCCGCCCCGCGCCGGTCAGCACGACGCAGCGGATCGCGCGATCGGTCTGGCAGCGGATCGCCGCGTCGGCGAGTGCCTGCGCCAGCGTCTGGTCGATCGCGTTGCCGGACGCGGGCCGATCGAGCGTGAGCCGCGCGATGCCGTCGCCGACCTCGATGCGCAGCGGCGCGGTCATCGGCACGCCTCCATCGCATCGTGCGCCAGAGCGATCAGCCGCGGCAGGCTCGCGGCACGCTCTCGCGCGTGCGCCGACGCCGCGGTACCGCGGATCACCCGGCCCTTGATGCCGTGGAAGATCGCCGCCAGCCGGAACAGGTTGAACGCCGCGTAGAAGTCGTAGTCGGGGATGTCGTCTCGCCCGGTATGGCGGCAGTAACTGGCGATGCACGCAGCCTCGTCCGGGATGCCGAGCGCGGCGAGATCGGCACCGGCGAGCCCGGCGACGATATCGGGCGGCATCCGGTACATGATCGCGTGATAGGCGAAGTCGGCGAGCGGATGGCCGAGCGTCGACAGTTCCCAGTCGAGCACCGCGAGGATGCGCGGCTCGGTGGGATGGAAGATCATGTTGTCGCAGCGAAAATCGCCATGGACGACGGCGCTTTCGTCGCCCGGCGGGATGTGCGCCGGCAGCCATTCGACCAGCGCGTCCATCGCCGGATCGCGCCCGGCCTCGGCATCGTCGAGATACTGGCGCGACCAGCGCCCGATCTGACGCGCGAAATAATTGCCCGGGCTGCCATAGTCGGCGAGCCCGATCGACGCCGGATCGATCCGGTGGAGTTGTGCCAGCGTCGCGGTCATCGCCTCGAAATAGGCGTGGCGATCGGCGCGCGGCACGTCGGGGAAGGTCGCGTCCCAGAAGATCCGGCCTTCGACCATCTCCATCACGAAGAACCAGCTGCCGATGACGTCGTCGTTGGTACACAGGCCATGGACATGCGCGACCGGGAAGCCGGCTGCACCGAGCGCGGTTAGCACCCGCGCCTCGCGCTCGATCGCGTGCGCGCCCTTGAGGATCGGCCCGGGCGGCTTGCGGCGCAGCACATAGGCGCGGCCGGGCGTCACGAGCTTGTAGGTCGGGTTGGACTGGCCGCCCTTGAACTGCTCGACGCTCAGCGGTCCGGCATAATCCGCGACATGCGCGCGCATCCAGCGATCGAGCGCCGCCTCGTCGAAACGATACGCCTCGCGGACCGCGGACGTACCCGCATTGGCGGCGGCGGACGCGCTCATGCCGCGGTCTCGCGCATCCAGTCGCGCTTGATCTTCTTGGCGAGCGACCATTTGTGGACCTCGGTCGGGCCGTCATAGATACGGAAGGCGCGGATCTCGCGATAGAATTGCTCGACCATCGTGTCGCGGGTGACGCCGCTGCCGCCCATCACCTGGACGCAGCGATCGGCGACGCGCGAGAGCGCTTCCGACACCGCGACCTTGGCCATCGAGCTTTCGGTCGTACCGGGTGCGCCGCCGTCGAGCACGTCGGCGCACCAGTCGATCATCAGTTCGGCCTGTTTGAGGTCGATCAGGTTCTCGGCGAGCATGAAGCCGACGCCTTCGTGATCGATCAGCGCCTTGCCGAACGCCTCGCGACGATTGGCGTAGTCGGTGGCGATGCCGTGCGCGCGGATGCCCGCACCGAGCCAGCGCATACAGTGCGACAGCCGCGCGGGCGCGAGGCGGATCTGCGCATAGCGGAAGCCTTCGCCGGGCGCGCCGAGCATCTGGTCGGACGGCACGCGCAGATCCTCGATGACGATCTCGGCATGGCCGCCGGGCATGGAGTCGTCGATCGTGTCGAGCACGCGTTCGATGCGGATCGCCGGATCGGGCAGGTCGACCAGGAACATGCAGGCGCCGTCCTCGGCCTTGGCCATGACGATACCGATCGCGGCCCCTTCGGCGCCGGTAATGAATTTCTTGCGACCGTCGATCACCCAGTGATTGCCGTCGAGCCGGCACGTCGTCTTCATCATCGACGGATCCGAGCCCGCACCGCCTTCCGACGCGGGTTCGGTCATGAAGAAGGCGGAGCGCGCCCGGCCCTCGACCAGCGGCGCCAGGAAGCGAGCCTTGAGCTCCGGCGAGCCGACCTTGCCGAGCAGGAACATGTTGCCCTCGTCGGGCGCCGCGACGTTGACCGCGAGCGGGCCGAGGATCGAGAGCCCGGCGGCGCGCAGCACGGTTGCGGTCTCGCGCTGGCTGAGATGGGCGCCATCGGGGAGAATGTGCGGGGTCAGCACGCCCGCGACGCGCGCCTTGTCCTTGAGTTCGGCGACCAGTGCTTCGGACGGGCCGTGCGGCGTCCGCCGCGGATCGGCCTCGAAGGGGATCACCTGATCGCGGACGAACGCCTCGACCCGCGCGGCGATCTCGGCGGCGCGTGCGGCACCCACGCCGGTCACCGCGGCGCCATCCCGCTACGGCACCCCGCGCCCGTCATCCGTCCGATCCGCATCTGCCTCTCCTGCCTGCCGGCCGCTGATAGGCGCCATGATCGACCCCGACAACATGCCTGATCCGCGACCACCAGGTCGGCGTGCCGTCGGGCTGGATCGAGATCGCGGGCGAGCGGATCGAGGTCCGGCCCGAGGCGTGGACCGAATATCGCGACCATAGCTGGGGCACCCGGCTCGACGTCGGCGCGCACATTCCGGACATCCGGCCGACCGCCGATTTCTGTGACGCGAAGTTCGGCGAAGGCGAGTTCGTGCCGGTCTGGAGCCCGTTCATGCTCGCCTCGCCGGAGGTCGCGCGCGTGCGTCCCGAGCCGCGCGCGCTGGCGGAACTGGACGACTGATCGCCGCGGGGGCATAGCGTCGCCGCATGGCCGAGCTCTCCGTCCCCGCCGTCGCGCGACCCTCGATCCGCCCGTCGACGCCGCGCCCCGCGCCGCGCGCGCTGGCCGGCTGGCTGCTGGTCGTCGCCGCGCTGGTGCTGGCGATGGTCGTGGTCGGCGGGATCACGCGGCTGACCGAGAGCGGGCTGTCGATCGTCGAGTGGAAGCCGGTGTCGGGTACGCTGCCGCCGCTCAGCCATGCCGACTGGCAGGCCGCGTTCGACGCCTACAAGGCGACGCCGCAATATCTGCTGGTCAATCGCGGCATGACGCTGGCCGATTTCCAGCAGATCTTCTTCTGGGAATATGTCCACCGCCTGCTCGGGCGGACGATCGGGCTGGTGATGGCGGCGGTGATCGTGGCGTTCTGGTGGCGGCGCGCGATTCCGCGCGGTCATGGCTGGCGAATGATCGCGATCCTCGCGCTCGGCGGTCTGCAGGGGCTGATCGGCTGGTGGATGGTCAAGTCCGGACTGCAGGACCGTACCGAGGTCAGCCATATCCGGCTCGCCATCCATCTGCTCAACGCGCTGTTCATCTATGGCGTGCTGATCTGGTGCGCGCTCGATCTGCTGGCGCTCGCGCGCGATCCGTCGGCGCGTCGCGCACGGCTGACCGGCCATGCCGCGGTGGCGATGCTGATCCTCGCGCTCCAGCTCATGCTCGGCGCCTTCACCGCGGGGCTGCGCGCGGGCTATGCCTTCTCGTCCTGGCCCAAGATGGGCGACGCTTGGTTCCCGGGGGGCGGCTGGCAGGCGAGCCGCAGCACGATCGGCAACCTCGTCTACAATCCGATCGCGGTGCAGTTCGTCCATCGCTGGTGGGCCTGGGTCGCCGCGGTCGCGGTGCTGAGCGTGGCGGCGGCGGCGCGGCGCACGGGTGCCGGTCTCGCGGCGACCGCGATCGCGGCGACGCTGGCCGCGCAGATCCTGCTCGGCATCGCCACGCTCATCACCGGCGTCGCGCTGCCGGTCGCGGTGATGCATCAGGCGATGGCGACGCTGCTGCTCGGCGCGCTGGTCTGGGGATCGCATTCGATCGGCCGCGTCCCGGCGCGCGCATGATCGCGATGCTGGCGGCGTCCGCCGCGCTGTCCTTCGCGCCGCCGCTCGACCGGCCGCTGCGCTACGAGACGACAGAGCGCCGGCCCCGGCCCGATGGTACGGTCCGCGGTGCGACGCTGACGCAGGAGGTCGTCTTCACGACCGATGGCGACGGCTATGTCATGACCATCCGCACGACCGGCTATCGGTCCGCGATGCCGGCGGACGAAAGCGATGCGTTCGACGCGGCGATGAAGCCGATGGTCGGCGTCGTCGTCCGCCTGCATCTCTCGCACGGCGGCGTGCCCGAACGCGTGATCGACGGCGCGGCGAGCTGGTCGGCGATGCTGGCCGCGCTGCGCACCCAGATCGTCGGCTATCCGGCGGGCTCGCCCGCGATCGGACCGGCCTCGGCAGCGCTGGCAGCGCTGAGCGCGACACCGCCGGCGATGCGCGACGCGTGCCTGCTCGCGGATGCGGACGATTTGCTCGGGATGCGGCTCCCGCCGCTTGCGGTCGGCGCGGCGGTGCCCGAGACCGACGGCACGATCACGCGCGAGTCGGACGTCGGCGGCGATGCGCGCTTCCACGAGCGGAAAACGAACGCCGCGGCGGGACGAACGATCGAGACCGACGCCGACGTGGCGGTGTCGCTGACGACCGGAGTCGTCATCCACAGCCTGCGCCGGACCTCGGTCGCCGGCACGAGACCGGTCCTGCTCAGCGAGAGCGAGGTCACTCTTCTCACCTAAGGTATTCTGATACCGCCTCTCAAAGCCGCGCATTTGCTTGACTTCCCGGCTCGGAATCGTCATTGGGCCGCATCCGGCGCTGTCCAGAGATGGGCGGCGCCTTGGTTTTTACGCGGTCGGAGACAACGCCCATGAAGGCGCTCATGAAGACCACCAAGTCGGCGACGCCGTACACGGTGGAGAAGAAATGGCATCTGATCGATGCGGACGGGCTGGTCGTCGGCCGTCTGGCCTCGATCGTCGCCAACATCCTGCGCGGCAAGCACAAGCCGAGCTACACCCCGCACATCGATTGTGGCGACAACGTCATCATCGTCAATGTCGAGAAGGTGCGCTTCACCGGCCGCAAGCTTCAGCAGCAGACCTATTACAAGCACACCGGCTATGCCGGCGGCATCAAGGAGATCACCGCGGACAAGGTGCTCGCGGGCCGTTTCCCCGAGCGCGTGCTCGAAAAGGCGATCGAGCGGATGATCCCGCGTGGTCCGCTCGGCCGTGCGCAGATGCGCAACCTGCGCCTGTTCGCCGGCCCCAACCACAGCCACGAGGCTCAGGATCCGCAGATCCTCGACGTCGCCGCGATGAACCGCAAGAACAAGGTGGGCGCCTGATGTCCGACAATCGCCAGTCCCTTTCCGATCTCGCCACGCTGACCGGCGGCGAGGCGCCCGCCGGCCAGACCGGTGCCGCGACCGCGCCGCTCGGCGACTTCGTGAGCGCGCAGCCGCTGCGTGAGAAGATCATCGACGCGCAGGGCCGCGCCTATGCCACCGGCCGCCGCAAGGATGCGGTCGCGCGCGTCTGGCTCAAGCCCGGCTCGGGCAAGATCACTGTCAACGGCCGTGACCAGGAGGTCTATTTCGCGCGGCCGACGCTGCGTCTGGTCATCAACCAGCCGTTCGGCGTCGCGGATCGCGATGGCCAGTACGACGTGATCTGCACCGTCACCGGCGGCGGCCTGTCGGGCCAGGCGGGTGCGGTCAAGCACGGCATCGCGCAGGCGCTGACCCGTTTCGAGCCGATCCTGCGCGCCCCGGTCAAGGCGGCGGGCTTCCTCACCCGCGACAGCCGCGCGGTCGAGCGCAAGAAGTACGGCAAGGCCAAGGCGCGCCGCAGCTTCCAGTTCTCGAAGCGCTAGATCGAGCGATCCTCGAACCGGAAGGGCGGTCCCGGGATGCCGGGGCCGCCCTTTTCCTATGTGCGCTCGATCGCGTCGACACGATCGGGATAGAAGGCGAGATGACCCGCGATCCTCGCGACCGCGGGATGTGGCTGCTCGTAGCTCCAGGCGATGTCGGCGCGGCCGCCGATCAGCGAATAATAGTGCGCCTCGCCCTTGTACGGGCAATGGCTGGTGGTGGCGCTGCGCTCGAGCAGCGACATGTCGATCGCATCGCGCGGCAGGTAGCAGACCGGCGGATAGCGGGCCTCGCGCAGCGTCAGCGCCGCATCGCTTTCCGCAAGCGTGCGACCGCCCGCACGGACCGCGACGTGGCCGCCCGCGGCATCGATGGTGATCGGGTGATCGGGCCCGGGCACGAGCACCGGCTTGCTGGACATGATCCGTCTCCTCCTGGATGAAACGCGGATATCGGGTGCCCCGCCGTCCGAGGGAAGCCCGCCACGCACTTGATGCGACCGCCGGGACATGGGACAGCGCGCGGGCTGCGGAGTGCCTGCCCGATGAAATCCACGCTGATCGCCTATCTCGTCACCGGCCTCGCCTTTCTCGGCTGCGACAGCGTCTGGCTGTCGATCGCGGGATCGCGGCTCTACCGGCCGTATCTCGGGCCTTTGCTGACCGACGATTTCACGCTCGCACCCGCGATCGCCTATTATCTGATCTACGTCGCGGGCGTGGTCGGGCTGGTGGTGCGGCCCGCGCTGGCGGACGGGCGGCTGTCGGTCGCCACGCTGCGCGGCGCGCTGCTCGGCCTGAGCGCGTACGCGACCTACGACCTCACCAACCAGGCGACGCTGCGCGGCTGGCCGACGATCATCACCGTCGCCGATCTGTGCTGGGGCACGGTGCTCACCGCGGTCGCCGCCACCATCGGCACGCTCGTCACGCGCGCCGCGGTGCGCCCGCGCTGAGATCGTCGAGCGCGGACGAGAACACCGTCGCGACGATCGCGACGAGGACGCCCGTGCTCCACGCGTTGAGACCGAAAAAGGCCCGATACTGCGCGGCGTCGAACGCGCCGAGCGGGGCGACGGCCACCGCCTGCGAAACCGCGAACACCACCAGCGTGGTTCCGACCAGTGCCAGCATGATCGTACGCTCGGAGCGTCGGAACGCCATGCCTGCGATCATCGCGATCGGCGCGAGGAACAGGGTCACCCCCGATGCGATCCCGAACGCCTTGAGGCTGACCAGCGTGTTGAGGATGCCGACCAGCACCAGCGCGGCGCGGCCCGCCACCGCGTTGCGCCGCGCGATCGCCGGCACCGCGGCGAAGAAGGGCGACGACAGCAGCGTCAGCCACGCCACCTGCCAGTCGCCATGGACCAGCCACAGCACGTAGAGCGGATAGGTCGGCTGGCTCGACAGCACCGACAGCGCGATCGTGTTGCACGCCGCCGCGCGCGGATCGGGATGGGCCGCATAGGCGCGAACCGCGGCGAGGAGGCTCACCCGGCGGCCGGCGCCAGGCGGTAATGGCTGACGCCCCATTCCTGGCCCCCGGCATGGCCGAACAGGCCCTCGGTGGCGAGATAGAAGAGCCGCCAGCGCCGCCGCCACAGCCGGGCGTCACGACCATAGACCGCGCGCAGCACCGCATCGATCTGGCTGCGATTGGCATCGAAGTTCGCCAGCCAATCGCGCGCCGTCCGGGCATAATGCTCGCCGCTCCAGCGCCATTCACGCTCGACCGTGAAGCAATCCGGGAAATGCGCGATCAGGCCATGGCTGGGCATGATCCCGCCGGTGAAGAAATGCTGTGCGATCCAGTCGGTCTTGTCCGCCTTGTCGAAGCGATAGGGCTGGCTCTTGTGCGTGAAGACATGGAGGAACAGCCGGCCCCCGGGCGCCAGCCAGCCGCGCACGCGCTCGAGAAGTCCGCGCCAATTGGCCATATGCTCGAACATCTCGACCGAGACGACGCGATCGAACACCGCACCCGGTGCGAAGTCGTTCATGTCGGCGGTGACGATGGTGACGTTCCGGAGGCCTCGAGCCTCGGCCTGCGCGGTGATGTGCGCGCGCTGGGGTGCCGAATTGGAGACCGCGACGATCGAGGCGGCGGGGAAGCGCTCGGCCATCGCCAGCGTCAGCGATCCCCAGCCGCAGCCGAGTTCGAGGATGCGCTGTCCGTCGGCGAGCGCGGCGTGCTCGATCGTCTCGGCGAGCGCGACCTCTTCCGCCTCCGCCAGCGTCTCGCGGCCGGTCGGGTAGCGGCAGCAGCTATATTTGCGGCGTGGCCCGAGCGTCAGCTCGAAGAAGCGCGGCGGCAGCTCGTAATGCTGCTCGTTGGCGGCATCGGTGTGTTCGGCGATCGGGTGATCGGCCATGCCCGCCGCGAACATCGCCTCGGTCGGCGGCGCCGCGGCGAGCTTGCGCCGGCTTCGGCCGACCAGGAAGGAGACGCCCGCGCGTGTCAGCCGATCGGGCAACGGCGTCGTCTCGACCGCGCGGATCGCGGTTTCCATCAGGCTCATTGCGGTTCCCCCCTTCGGCTTGCGAACGGCGATGGCCAGAACGCCGGCACGCGCCTGGCGTAGGCGACGAACGCATCCCCGCGTGATCGCATCATATGCTCCTCGAGCGGTGGTATGCCCGAGACATGGACGAGCAGCCAGTAGATCAGCACCGGCCCGGCGAGCGCGGCATAGCCCCAGCCCCAGTGCGGGTCGGCGAGGATCGCGATCACCGGATAGGCGACCCAGACCAGCCACTCGAAGAAATAATTGGGGTGGCGCGACCGGCTCCACAGCCCGACGTCGCAGACCCGGCGGCGATTGGCGGGATTGGCGGCAAAGGCACGCAACTGGGCGTCCGCGACGCCCTCGCCGACGATGCCCGCGAGCAGGATCAGCCCGCCAAGCGCATCGCTCCAGGCCAGGGCCGGTCCGGGGGCGTGCGCCGCCGCCATCGCGGACAGCGCCAGCGGCAGCCCGCACAAAGCCTGGATCTGGAGAAAGGCGAACAGTTTTGCGTCGGCGCGGTCGCCCCATTGCTTGCGCAGTTCGGCATAGCGCGGATCGTCATGCCCCTTGGCGGCGCGGCGCGCGATATGCGTGGCCAGCCGCAGCGACCACACCAGCACCAGCACCGCGACCAGCAGACGGCGCGGCGCCAGCGCCGCATCGCCGCGGATCGGCACGATCGCCGCGGCCAGCCCGGCCAGCCCGATCGCACCGGACCAGATCGCATCGGTCCAGCCGGAGCGACCCGGCCGACGCGCGACAGCCCACGCCGCGGCCATCGCGAGCGACAGGCCCGCGGCCAGCAGAAGCACGAAGATCGGCAACCCCATGTCGCCAGTTACGCCCCGGTTTGCGAATCGGATGCGGCCGGCGCACAAAAACATCCAAGACGTGCGCGGCTGCGTATATCAGACGATCCGGGGAACGGATCTCATCGGGGGTACGAGATCGGATGACGGCTTGGAACTCGGCGGCCTCCGCCGGCGCCGCGCTCGATATCGCGGTCGTCGGGAGCGGAATCTCGGGACTTTCGGCAGCCTGGCTGCTCGCGCGAGAGGGGCGCCACCGCGTCACGCTGTACGAGGCGGATTCGCGGATCGGCGGCCACAGCCATACCGTCGAGGCCGAGGGGATCGCGGTCGATACCGGCTTCATCGTCTATAACGGTGCGACCTATCCCAATCTGGTCGCGCTGTTCGATCATCTCGACGTGCCGACCAGGCCGACCGAGATGACCTTCGCGGTCTCGCTCGATCGCGGCCGGCTCGAATATTCGGGCACCGATCTGGGCGGCCTGTTCGCGCAGCGCCGCAATCTGGTGAGCCCGCGTTTCTGGACGATGATGCGCGATCTGGTGCGCTTCTACCGCCGCGCGCCGCGCGATCTGCCGACGCTCGGCGACACGACGCTCGGCGCCTATCTCGATGTGATCGGCTGCGGCCGGGCGTTTCGCGACGATCATCTCTACCCGATGGCGGCGGCGATCTGGTCGACCCCGGTCGCCGATATCCCGGGCTATCCCGCGGCGGCGTTCATCCGCTTCTGCGAGAATCACGGCCTGCTCAAGCTTTCCGACCGCCCGGTGTGGCGGACCGTCGAGGGCGGCAGCCGCGAATATGTCCGGCGCCTGGCCGCGGCGCTCGGCGACGGCGTCGTGATGCGGGCGCCGGTCCGTGCGGTGCGCCGCCTGCCCGCGGGCGGTGCGGTGCTCGAGCTCGGCGATGGCGGGCAGCGGCGGGTCGATGCCGTGGTGCTCGCGGCGCACGCCGACCAGTCGCTGCGCATGTTGACGGATGCGGACGCGCGCGAGCGGTCGATCCTCGGCGCGTTCGGCTATCGTCCCAATGCGATGGTGCTGCACGCCGACGAGAGCCTGATGCCGCGCCGCCGCCGCGTCTGGTCGAGCTGGAACTATGCGTCCGAACGCGGCCATGTCGGTGCGCCCGCGCTGTCGGTCACCTACTGGATGAACCGGCTGCAAGGCATCCCCGACACGCATCCGCTGTTCGTCACGCTCAATCCGATCCGGGAGCCCGATCCCGCCAGGGTCTTCCACCGCGAGAGCTACGAGCATCCGGTGTTCGACGCGGCCGCGATCGCCGCGCAGGCGAGGCTCTGGTCGCTGCAGGGCGTGCGCGACACCTGGTTCTGCGGTGCCTATTTCGGCGCCGGCTTCCACGAGGACGGGTTGCAGGCGGGGCTCGCGGTCGCCGAGCAGCTCGGCGGGGTGCGGCGGCCTTGGTCGGTAGCAGACGAGTCCGGGCGTATCCATGTCGGGCCGCCCCCCGCCGGCCGGGCACGCGAGGCGGCGTGACCGCGTCGGCGCTCTATGTCGGTCATGTCGCGCATCGCCGCGTGCGGCCGCGCATCCATGCGCTGCGCTATCGCCTGTTCTCGCTGCTGCTCGACCTCGACGAGATCGACCGGCTCGCGGCGCGGCTCAGGCTGTTCTCGCGCAACCGCTTCAACCTCTTCTCCTTCCACGATTGCGATCATGCCGGCGGCACCGCCGAGCCGCTGCGTGCCCAGGTCGAGCGTCATCTGCACGCCGCCGGGCTGCCCATCGGCGGCGCGATCCGGCTGCTGGCGATGCCGCGCATCCTCGGCTTCGTGTTCAATCCGCTGAGCGTCTATTTCTGCCACGCGCGCGACGGCCGGCTCGCCGCGATCCTGTACGAGGTCAGCAACACCTTCGGCGAGCGGCACAGCTATCTGCTTCCCGCCGACGCCGGTGCCGACGGCCTCGTCCGCCACGCCTGCGCCAAGAGCTTCCACGTCTCGCCGTTCATGGCGATGGACATGTCCTACGCGTTCCGGGTCGCGCCGCCGGGCGAGCGGCTCGGCATCGCGATCACCGCCGGCGATGCGGACGGCGCGATCCTCACCGCGGTGCTGTCGTCCAGGCGCGAGGCGCTGACCGACGCCGCGCTGGCGCGCGCCTTCGTCACGCATCCGCTGCTTACCGCCAAGGTGGTCGCCGGCATCCTGTGGGAAGCCGCCAGGCTGTGGAGCAAGGGCATACGCGTCCACGCGCATCCCGCGCCGCCTGCCCAGTCCGTCACCGCGTACCCCGTTGTCGTCGCCCCGTCACTTGCCGCGCTCCCGGAGGCCGCATGTATCTGAACCAGGACACCCTCGCGGACGCGCAGCCGCGCGGGCCGGCCGCACCGCCGCCGCGCGGTATCGCCGCGTCGATCGTCGCGCGCCTGATGCGCACCTTCGAGGCGGGCCGCCTGACCGTCGTGACGCCGGACGGCGCGCGGCTCGAGCATCGCGGGCCGCTGCCGGGGCAGGACGCGACGATGGTGATCCACCGCTGGCGCGCGCTCGGGCGGATCCTGATGGGCGGCGATATCGGCTTTTCGGAAGGGTTCATCGCCGGCGACTGGTCGAGCCCCGATCTCACCGCGTTCATTGCGCTCGCCGCGGACAATGTCGAACGGCTCAAGCGGACGATGGACGGCTTCGCGCCGGTGCGGCTGTTCAACAAGCTGCGCCATTCCAAGCGCGTCAATTCGCCGACCGGCAGCCGCCGCAACATCGCCTTCCATTACGATCTCGGCAATGATTTCTACCGGCTGTGGCTGGACGAGAGCATGACCTATTCGTCCGCGCTCGCGGTCCAGCCGGGGCATTCGCTCGAGGAGGCGCAGGCCGCCAAGCTGGCGCGGATCGCCGAGCTGATGCGGCTGACCGGCGACGAGACGGTGCTCGAGATCGGCTGCGGCTGGGGCGCGCTCGCCGCGCATCTCGCGCCGCTTGCGCGCCATGTCACGGGCATCACGCTGTCGCGCGAGCAGCTCGCAATCGCGCAGGCGCGCGGATCGGCCGCCGAGCTGCGGCTGCAGGATTATCGCGACGTGACCGGCACGTTCGACCGGATCGTGTCGATCGAGATGCTCGAGGCGGTCGGCGAGCGTTACTGGCCGACCTGGTTCGACAAGGTCTCGGCCTGCCTCGCGCCGGGCGGCAGGGCGGTGGTGCAGGTCATCACGATGCGCCAGGATCGGTTCGAGGATTACCGATCGGGCACCGATTTCATCCAGAAATACGTCTTCCCGGGCGGGATGCTGCCCTCGCCCGGCATCATCGCCGACGAGGCGGTGCGCGCGGGCCTCGCCATCGTCTCGGCGGAGACCTTCCGGCACGGCTATGCCGCGACGCTGGCCGAATGGCGGCGGCGGTTCGAGGCGGCGTGGCCCGAGATCGCACGACTGGGCTTCGACGAGCGCTTCCACCGGATGTGGACCTATTACCTCAGCTATTGCGAAGCGGGCTTCGATATCGGAACGATCGATGTCGGGCTTTATGTGCTGGAGAAGCGCGCATGATGTTCGGGCGGCGAGACCTCATGATCGGCGGCGTGGCGCTGGCGGCGCTGCCGATCCGCGCCTTCGGCACGACGCTGCCGGTGCCGGCCACCGACCGGCTGGCCTTCGACGTAACGCGGAACGGCTCGAAGCTGGGCACGCATGTCCTCACCTTCGAGCCGGCAGGGGACGCGCTGACCGTACACATCGCGGTCGATCTCGCCTACAAGCTCGGCTTCATCACGCTCTATCGCTACACCCATCGTGCGACCGAGCATTGGGATGGCGGGCAGGTCATCACGATCCAGACCACCACCGACGACAATGGCGACAAGAACACCGTCACCGCCCATCGCGAGGCGGCAGGGCTCTATGTGCAGGGCACCAAGGCGCCACGCTATCTGGCGCCGGCCAATGCGCTGCCGGGCACGCACTGGAACAAGGCCCAGCTCGACGGGCCGTGGATCAACACGCAGGACGGCCGGCTGATGCACCCGAAGATCACGCCGGGCGGCATCGTATCGATCCCGACCGCGGGCGGCGGATCGGTCCGCGCCACCCGCTATACGGTGAGCGGCGACGTCCAGATGGATACGTTCTACGACGCGCACTCGGCCTGGGCCGGCCTCGCCTTCAAGAAGGACAGCTCCGACATCCGCTACGAACGGCGGGGCTGATCCGTCAGGCGGGGTGCGCCACCCGCCACGCCTTCACGGCGGCCATCGTCTTCTCGACATGCCCGGCGGGATCGAGCGCCGAATAGACGAAGATCACGTGGCCGTCGGGCGCGATGACGTAGCTGGTGCGGTTCGAGCGCGACAGCACCGGCAGCTTGACCTTGTATGCGGAGATCAGCTTGCCGTCGGCCGCCGCGACCGCGAACTTGGACCGGCATTCGCTCACCGAGAATTTGTCGAGCGTGGCGATGTCGTCGCCCGAGACCCCGATCACGGTCGCGCCGAGCGCCCCGAACGCTGGCACCGCCTCGGCGAAGTCGTGTGCCTCGACGGTGCAGCCCGAGGTGAAGGCGGCGGGGTAGAAATAGAGCACCACCGGCCCCTTGCGCAGCGCCGCCGCCAGGCTGAAGGCGAACGGCTTGCCGGCGAGCGACGCCTGCGCGGTGAAGGCGGGCGCGACGGCGCCCACCGGCAATGCGGCGGCGAGCGGCAGCGGCGCCGCCAGCGCGAGCGCCGCGAGCG
>CAZZZX010000023.1:2439-14301 GCA_964658585.1 uncultured Novosphingobium sp. | reverse complement strand
AAGCCGACGCCAGACAAGACGACCCCGGACAAGACCGCTGCGACGAAGAGCAGCACCAAGTCCTCGACGTCGAAGAAGCCGCCAGGCCTGCCGTCCGATTTCCTCAAGGATCTCCCCAAGGACACCGGCAGCGGCAAGACGACGGGCACCGCCAAGCCCAAGGGATCGCGGCTCGGCAAGGATTTCCTCAAGGGGATCGGCAGCGACGCGGCCGGCAAGTCGGATGCGCCGCGTGCGTCGGCGGTGAGCGCGCGCTCCCTTGCCGGCATAGGGTCGCTCATCCGGGAGCAGGTCAAGCCAAACTACAATCCGCCGACCGGCGGCGCCGATGCTGCCTCGATCGTCTCGACCCTCGAGATCACGATGGCGCGAGACGGTACGGTCCAGAATGTCGAGGTCGTCGGACACAAGGGCGTCAACGGCACGAACAGCGCCTATGTACGCCAGGCCGATGATGCCGCCATCCGGGCGGTTCGCAGATCGTCTCCGATGCACCTGCCGGCCGATCTGTATGATGGCGGCTGGCAAAGCATCACGCTCAATTTCAGCGGCGCCCAGCTTCAGTGAGGACTAGCCAGTGATGAGATCTCTTCCCCTAGCCGGCATCCTGCTGCTCACCGCCAGCGCTGCGCTCGCGCAACCCGCCACGCAGGCCGCACCGGGCGCCGGCGTCCAGCCCGGTCAGCGGATCGTCGTCGACATCGATGGCGGTGTCTCCCAACCCCTGCCGATCGCGATTCCCGCGATGCCGACGCCACAGCCTGCCGCGACGCCGGCCGGACAGACCGAGGCGCTCGGCCGCCAGGTCGCCGAGATCGTCACCAGCGATCTCAAGGGCTCGGGGCTGTTCAGGCCGGTCGCGGCGGATCACCCCGTCGCCTATCCGCAGGTCACCGCGCCCGACTATCCCTATTGGAGTACGACCGGCGCCTCCGCGCTCGTCCAGGGCTTCGTCCAGGCCAATGGCGACGGCACGCTGACCGTCGGCTGCTATCTCTACGATGCGGTCGCCAAGACCGAGATGGCGCGGCAGGGCTTCGTGGTCACCCCGCAATATTGGCGCCGCGCCGCGCATAAATGCTCGGACACGGTCTATACCCGGCTGACCGGCGAGGGGCCGTATTTCGACAGCCGCGTCGTCTATGTCTCCGAGACCGGCGCCAAGACCCGCCGGATCAAGCGGCTGGCGATCATGGATCAGGACGGCGCCAACCATCGCTTCCTCACCAACGGCCAGTCGATCGTGCTGACCCCGCGCTTCGCGCCCAACAACCAGAACCAGATCGTCTACATGTCGTTCGAGGGCAACCGCCCGCGTATCTACACCTACGATCTCGGCTCGGGGCGGTCGCGGGTGGTGGTCGATCGGCCGAAACTCACATTCGCGCCGCGCTACTCGCCCGATGGCCGTTACGTCGTGTTCTCGATGTCGACCGGCGGCAACACTAACATCTATCGCGTCGCGGCGAGCGGCGGACAGCCGCAGCAGCTCACCTCCGCGCCCGGCATCGACACCGCGCCGAGCTATTCGCCCGACGGTTCCAAGATCGTGTTCGAGAGCGATCGCTCGGGCGGACAGCAGATCTACGTGATGGGCGCCGACGGATCGGGCCAGCACCGCATCAGCTTCGGCGGCGGGCGTTACGGCACGCCGGTGTGGAGCCCGCGCGGCGATCTGATCGCCTTCACCAAGATCGGCAGCTTCAACGTCGGCGTGATGGCGCCCGACGGATCGGGCGAGAAGATCCTGACGCATGGCTGGCAGGACGAGGGGCCGACCTGGTCGCCCAACGGCCGCGTCATCATGTTCTTCCGCACCGCGCAGGGCTCGGGCCGTGCGGATCTCTGGTCGGTCGATCTCACCGGGGTCAACGAACGCCGCATCCCGACTCCGCTCGACGGATCCGATCCGAGCTGGTCGCCGCTGCTGCCCTGAGGGGCCTGGGGTTGACCGGGCGGCAGATGTTCCGCAGGTGGAGGACAGTCATGCGGGGGCCTGATTGAATTCTTGAGGGAGACTCGAATGAACACTGCCCGATCCGCATCCGTCGTGGCGCTCGCCGCCATGATCGCGATCACCGGCTGCGCCAAGAAGAAGCCCGCCGTACTGCCGCCGCCGCCGCCGCCGACCACCGGATCGTCGTCGGATACTGGCGCGGGAACGGGCACGATCGGCACCGGCATCGTGCCGGGGTCGCGCGCCGACTTCATCCAGCAGGCGGGCACCGACACGATCCATTTCGACACCAACAGCTCCGACGTCAACGGCGAGGGCGCCGGCATCCTGCAGGCGCAGGCGCGCTGGCTGAACGCGCATGCCAATGTCCGCGTCACGATCGAGGGCCATTGCGACGAGCGCGGCACGCGCGAATACAATCTCGCGCTCGGCGAACGGCGCGCCAATTCTGCGAAGAACACGCTGGTCGCCGATGGCGTCTCGGCGGATCGGATCAGCGTCATCAGCTACGGCAAGGAGCGTCCCGCCGCGATGGGATCGGACGAGGCGAGCTGGGCGCAGAACCGCCGCGCCGTGACGGTGGTGCCGCAGTAGCGCGACCGGGAAACCCTCTCCCCGTCCGGGGAGAGGGTGGGCGCTCAGGACAGCGCCGCCTTCACCAGCGCGCTCGCCTTGCTCATGTCGAGGCTGGTGGCGTGGCGCGTCTTGAGCTCCGCCATCACCCGGCCCATGTCCTTCAGGCCCGTCGCGCCGAGTTCGGTCTTGATCGCGTCGATCGCCGCGACCGTTTCGTCGTCCGACATCCGGCGCGGCAGGAATCCTTCGATCACCGCCAGCTCGCCGGCTTCGGCCGCGGCCAGCTCGGGCCGGTTGCCCTTCTCGTACATGTCGATCGATTCGCGGCGCTGCTTGGCCATCTTGTTGAGCACTTCGACGATCAGCGCATCGTCGTCGTCGGGGCTCTTGCCGGTGCGCGCCTCGATGTCGCGATTCTTGATCGCCGCCTGGATCAGGCGGATCGCGCCGGTGGTGGCGCCGTCGCGCGCCTTCATCGCGCTCACCAGCGCGGTCTTGATATCGTCTCGGATCATCGGCTGCCGATAGCGCGGAACGGCGTGGCGCGGTAGAGTTGACCATCACCGCGCCGGCGTCTAACCGCCGCCGCTTAGCGACATCGCCGATCTTGTAAGGAGTGCCCGCCAGCATGGCCGACGCCACCACCACGCCTGTGCCCGACGGAGCGACCGGCGTCCTGGTGCTGGCGAGCGGGCAGGCGATCTTCGGCCGCGGCTTCGGCGCGGAAGGGCAGGCGGTCGGCGAGGTGTGCTTCAACACCGCGATGACCGGCTATCAGGAGGTGATGACCGATCCCTCCTATGCCGGGCAGATCGTCACCTTCACCTTTCCGCATATCGGCAATGTCGGCGCCAATCTCGAGGATGTCGAGGCGCCGAACCCGTTCGCCCTGGGGTGCATCGTCCGCGAGGACGTGACCGCGCCGTCCAGCTTCCGTTCGGCCGGCCGCTTCGACGACTGGCTGCGCGCGAACGGCCGGATCGGGCTCGCCGGTGTCGACACCCGTGCGCTGACCCGTGCGATCCGCATCGAGGGCGCGCCCAATGCGGTGATCGCGCATTCGGCGAGCGGCACGTTCGACATGGCGGCGCTGCTCGCGCAGGCGCGCGCCTGGCCGGGGCTGGAGGGGATGGATCTCGCCAAGGAGGTCTCCGCGCTGCAGTCCTACCAGTGGCGGGACGGGCTGTGGACGCTCGGGCAAGGCTATGCCGTCGACGCGGCGGAGCCCGATGCGCCACACGTCGTCGCGATCGATTACGGCCTCAAGCGCAACATCCTGCGCAATCTCATCGCCGCCGGCGCGCGCGTGACGGTGGTGCCCGCGACCGTGACCTTCGACGAGGTGATGCGCCACGAGCCCGACGGCGTGTTCCTCTCCAACGGCCCCGGCGACCCGGCCGCGACCGGCGTCTATGCGGTGCCGGTGATCCGCGAGCTGATGGCGGTCGGCAAGCCGATCTTCGGCATTTGCCTGGGCCACCAGCTGCTCGGCCTCGCGATCGGCGCGAAGACGTATAAGATGCACCAGGGCCACCGCGGCGCCAACCATCCGGTCAAGCGCTCGGAAGACGGCCGCGTCGAGATCACCTCGATGAACCACGGCTTCGCGGTCGACGCCGACACGCTCCCCGCCAACGCCGAGGCGACGCACGTCTCGCTGTTCGACGGCTCGCTGGCGGGGCTGCGCCTCACCGACAAGCCGGCCTTCTCGGTGCAGTACCATCCCGAGGCGAGCCCGGGGCCGCAGGACAGCCACTATCTGTTCGAGCAATTTGTGGGGGCGCTGAAGTGACTGCAGCCGCTGACAAAGTCAGCGTTTTGCCTACTTTACTGGGTCTTCAGCCGTATGAGTGGCTAACGCTAGTCGGCATTGTGATCGGCCCAATAGCTGCAGTTCTCATCTCTCTCGGCTTCGAGGCACGGCGTCGGCGGCGTGATCAACGCCTCATAATTCTGCGCCTACTTATGACAACCAGGCATCTGGCCGGCGATCCGGGGTTTTCCGCCGCAATCAACCTTATTCCAGTGGAATTTGCTGGGAACCGTGACATCCAAACTGCGTACAAAGAATTTATAATATCGGCTTCCACCCCGACGACTGATGAAACCCGGAATCAGATTAGTCAAAATACAGCAGTGAAGCAGGTTAAGTTAGTCCATGCCATAGCAAGGCATATGGGTTTTCGCATCGCTGAAACAGATATTCAGGCTGAAGCATATGCTGCGGACGCGTGGCGCCTAAGGGATAACCTGCTGCTCGATTCTCAGAAGGCGATGCGTGACATTGCTACGACATTGCACCTTCAGGCTCGACTGATCGTGGGAGCGCCGCTCCACGCTAACGAGCGGCAGGCGCTCGGTTTACCGGAGCAAGAACAGTAATGCCCAAACGCACCGACATCTCCTCCATCCTCGTCATCGGAGCGGGGCCGATCGTGATCGGGCAGGCGTGCGAGTTCGATTATTCGGGTACGCAGGCGATCAAGGCGTTGCGCGAGGAGGGCTATCGCATCGTCCTGGTCAATTCGAACCCGGCGACGATCATGACCGATCCCGACATGGCCGACGCCACCTATGTCGAGCCGATCACGCCCGAGATCGTCGCCAAGATCATCGAGAGGGAGCGCCCCGACGCGATCCTGCCCACGATGGGCGGGCAGACCGCGCTCAACACCGCGCTCGCGCTGTTTCATGACGGCACTCTCGAGAAATACGGCGTCACCATGATCGGCGCCGATGCCGAGGCGATCGACAAGGCCGAGGATCGCCTGAAGTTCCGCGACGCGATGGACCGGATCGGCCTCGAATCCGCGCGGTCGGGCGTGGCGCATACGCTCGACGAGGCGTTCGCGGTGCTCGAGCGCACCGGGCTCCCGTCGATCATCCGGCCGAGCTTCACGATGGGCGGCACCGGCGGCGGCGTCGCCTATAATCGCGAGGAGTTCATCCGCATCGTGACGGGCGGGCTCGACGCCTCGCCGACCACCGAGGTGCTGATCGAGGAGTCGCTTCTCGGCTGGAAAGAGTACGAGATGGAGGTCGTGCGCGATCGCAACGACAACTGCATCATCATCTGCTCGATCGAGAATGTCGATCCGATGGGCGTGCACACCGGCGACTCGATCACCGTCGCCCCCGCGCTGACGCTGACCGACAAGGAATATCAGATCATGCGCAACGCGAGCATCGCGGTGCTGCGCGAGATCGGGGTCGAGACAGGCGGTTCGAACGTCCAGTTCGCGGTCGATCCGAAGACCGGCCGGCTGATCGTGATCGAGATGAACCCGCGCGTCAGCCGCTCGTCCGCGCTGGCGTCGAAGGCGACGGGCTTCCCGATCGCCAAGGTCGCCGCCAAGCTCGCGGTGGGCTACACGCTCGACGAGGTGATGAACGACATCACCGGCGCGACGCCGGCGAGCTTCGAGCCGACGATCGACTATGTGGTCACCAAGATCCCGCGCTTCACCTTCGAGAAGTTCAAGGGCAGCGACGACACGCTCACCACCGCGATGAAGAGCGTCGGCGAAGTGATGGCAATCGGGCGCAATTTCCACGAGAGCCTGCAAAAGGCGCTGCGCGGCCTGGAGACCGGGCTGTCCGGGCTCGATCCGGTGCAGAGCCTGGTCGGCCGCCCGCGCGGCGAGATCGAGACCGCACTGTCGCGCGCCACCCCCGACCGGCTGCTGATCGCCGCGCAGGCGCTGCGCGAGGGCTTCACCGTCGATGAGATCCACGCGATCGCCAAATACGATCCGTGGTTTCTCGAGAGGTTGCGTGAGATCGTTCTGGCCGAGCAGGAAGTGCGCGAGAATGGCCTGCCGCGTGACGCCAAGGGGATGCGGCGGCTGAAGGCGATGGGCTTCTCCGACCGGCGGCTGGCGTGGCTGGCACTCGATGGCGTCTCGCTGCCGACCGGCATGGCGCGCGCGCAGGCGCGCGGATCGGGGCTGATCCACGATACGCTCAAGGCGATGACCGGCGGCGTCACCGAGGACGAGGTGCGCGCGCTGCGCCACCGGCTCGGCGTCAGGCCGGTGTTCAAGCGCATCGATACCTGCGCCGCCGAGTTCGAGGCCCGGACGCCGTACATGTATTCGACCTACGAGGCCCCTGCGTTCGGCGAGCCGGAGAACGAGGCGGCGCCGACCGAGGCGCGCAAGATCGTCATCCTCGGCGGCGGACCCAACCGGATCGGGCAGGGGATCGAGTTCGACTATTGCTGCTGCCACGCCTGCTTCGCACTCGGCGCCAAGGAGCAGGGCGGCGCCGGGTTCGAGACGATCATGATCAACTGCAACCCCGAGACGGTGAGCACCGACTACGACACCTCCGATCGGCTCTATTTCGAGCCGCTGACCGCGGAGGACGTGCTCGAAGTGCTGCATGTCGAACAGTCGAAGGGCACGCTGGTCGGCGTGATCGTCCAGTTCGGCGGCCAGACCCCGCTCAAGCTCGCTGCGGGTCTGGAGGCGGCGGGCATTCCGATCCTCGGCACCTCGCCCGACGCGATCGACCTCGCCGAGGATCGCGAGCGCTTCGCCGCCCTGGTCGAGCGGCTCGGCCTCGCGCAGCCGCGCAACGGCATGGCGCGCAGCCGCGAGGAGGCGCTGAGCATCGCCGAGCGCGTCGGCTATCCGGTGCTGATCCGCCCGTCCTACGTGCTCGGCGGCCGTGCGATGGAGATCGTCGACGGGCCCGACCAGCTCGATCACTATATCCAGACCGCGGTGCAGGTGTCGGGCGATTCGCCGGTGCTGATCGATCAGTATCTGCGCGATGCGATCGAGGTCGATGTCGATGCGATCGCCGACGGCACGGATGTCGCGATCGCGGGGGTGATGCAGCATATCGAGGAGGCGGGCGTCCATTCGGGCGACAGCGCCTGCACCATCCCGCCCTACAGCCTGTCGCCCGCCACCATCGCGGAACTGCGCCGCCAGGCCGAAGTGCTGGCGCGCGCGCTCGGCGTGCGCGGGCTGATGAACATCCAGTTCGCGGTCAAGGACGGCACGGTGTACCTCATCGAGGTCAATCCGCGCGCCAGCCGCACCGTACCGTTCGTCGCCAAGGCGATCGGGCTGCCGATCGCGAAGATCGCGGCGCGGGTGATGGCGGGCGAGCTGCTCGCCGATCTGCCGTCGCTCGACGTGACGCCCGATTATATCGCGATCAAGGAGGCGGTGTTCCCCTGGGCGCGCTTCCCCGGCGTCGATCCGGTGCTCAGCCCCGAGATGAAATCCACCGGCGAAGTGATGGGGATCGATCGCGATTTCGCCACCGCCTTTGCCAAGGCGCAGCTCGGCAGCGGCGTCGTGCTGCCGAGCGGGGGAACGGTGTTCGTCTCGGTCAAGCCCGGCGACAAGGCGCATGTCCTGCCCGGCGTGCGGCTGCTCGCCGAGATCGGCTTCGCGATCGTCGCGACCGGCGGCACCGCGGACTTCCTCGCCGGCGAAGGCATCGCGGTCGAGCGCATCAACAAGGTCGCGCAGGGCCGCCCGCATATCGTCGACCGGATCAAGGACGGCGGCATCGCACTCATCTTCAACACCACCGAGGGTTGGCAGTCGCTCAAGGATTCGCGCGAGATCCGGACGTCGGCGGTGGCGCAGCGCATTCCCTATTTCACCACCGCCGCGGCCTCGGTCGCCGCCGCGCGCGCGATCGCCGAGACACGCACGCGTCCGCTTGAAGTCCGGCCGCTGCAATCCTATTATTCCGCGCTCACGCGTTGAACTCCCATCATCGTCGTTGGTTTTGACCGGCCCGGGGAGGGGACGGGCGGCGACGATTTTGACGAAAGGCGGATAAGGACATGGCGACGGTCGAGAAGATGCCGATGCTCCGTGAGGGCTACCAGCTCATCACCGACGAGCTGCATCGCCTCAAAGCCGAGCGTCCCGAGGTGATCGATGCGATCGAGGAGGCGCGCGCGCATGGCGACCTCTCCGAGAACGCGGAATATCATGCTGCGAAGGAGCGGCAGGGGCAGATCGAGGCGTCGATCGCCGATCTCGAGGATCGGATGACGCGTGCCGTGGTGATCGACCCGCGCGATTTATCGGGCGACAAGGTGGTGTTCGGTGCCACCGTGCGGTTGCTCGACGAGGACGACAAGCCGGTCACCTACCAGATCGTCGGCCAGATGGAGGCGGACGCCAAGCAGGGCAAAATCTCGTACAACTCGCCGCTGGGTCGCGCGCTGATCGGGCGCAAGGTCGGCGAGGATGTCGAGGTGACGGTGCCGTCGGGCGATCGCTATTATGCGGTCGATCGCATCGAGTTCATCTAGGCTCGACGGGTGCGCCTGCCGCCCGCGCGGGCGACCATCTCGATCTGCGCGATCACCGCGCTGGCCTGGGGGCTGGCCGCGAGCGGCGGGCTCGGTCCGCGCGTCGCCGCGATCGCTGGCTTCATCCCGGCACGCCTGTCGTCGGGTCTCGTCGTGCCCGGTGCCGCGCCGTTCTGGCTGACTCCGCTCACCGCGACGCTGGTCCATGCCAATCTGATGCATCTCGGGTTCAACCTGCTGATGCTCGGTTTCTGCGGGCGGTTCCTCGAAGCGTCGATCGGCGGCGCGGCGACGGTGCTGCTCTATCTCGTCGGCGCCTATGCGGCGGCGGCGGCGCAGTATCTGCTCGACCCTGCCGCTGCGGCACCGATGATCGGCGCGAGCGGTGCGGCGTCGGCGCTGGTCGGCGCCTATGCGCTTCTGTACGGCCGGCGGCGGGTCAAGGCATGGGGTCCTCGATCGAGCCGCGCGCTGCACGTGCTGTGGCTCGCGGTGGCGTGGATCGCGTTGCAGGCGCTGGTCGGCCTCGCCTCGGGCGGGATGCCGGGTGTGCCTGCGGGAGCAGGGATTGCGGTCGCCGCGCATGTCGGCGGGTTCCTGGCCGGGCTCGTGCTGGCCCGCCCGCTACTGCTGTTCCGGTATCGCGGGGCTTAGCGATGTGGAGCGAAGACGCCGGCCCCTGCTCCCCGGTAGCGGACTAGAGATCCGGTTCGAGCAGGCGGTGCAGATGCACCACGACATACTTCATCTCGGCATCGTCGATCGAGCGCTGCGAGGCGCTCCGCCAGGCATCTTCGGCGCTCTTGTAGTCGGCGAATACGCCGACGAAATCGATCGCCTTCAAATCCTCGAAATCGAGGCCGCGCGGGTCGGCGACGCGGCCGCCGAAGACGAGATGCAGCTTGCTCATAGCGGCGGGTCCGATCGTTGATACAGGGACGCGCGCCCGCTAGCCGCCTTCGCCGCGCGGTTCAAGTCGGCCGGTGTCAGCTCGACCGCGAACGCATGAACGCGACGAGCTTGTCGAAGCCGTTCTTCTGCACATAGGCATTGAAGTCCGCGGTCTGGGTGAGGACGAGGTTGATCCCCGCAACCGTCAGGTTGGTGATCTTGTAGCCACCACCCTGGTTCTCGACCGACCAGATCGCGGTGGCCGGGCTCTGCCCGGGACGGGTCACCTGACTGACCACCGCCGCACCGTCGCCGCGCGGGACCGAGCGCGTCACCGTCACCTTCGCGTCGGAATAATCGTAGAGTCGGTCGGCATAGGTGCCGATCAGGAAGCCGGGCAGCGCGGCCTGATACGCCTGGTATTGCGCGGGCGTGATCTGCGAGCGCTCGCGCGCGATCAACTTGTCGCCGATCTGGTTGATCGCGAAATACTGGCCGAGCAACGTGCGGAACTGACCGCGCGCCGATGCCTTGCTCCCGGTCTTGAGGATACGAAACGCCTCGCCCGACAGCGATTCGATAAAGCGCGAAGGGTCGCTGTTGTCGACGGTCGCGGCGGCCGCGGGTGCGACCATGATCGGCATCGCGACACCGCTGGTGCCGACGAGGACGGCGATCGCGAGGATACGGGCAGTCTTCATGTTCCAAACTCTCCGAGCGCCGCCCGCGCAGGGCGGCGTATTACGATCCGCCGCGCCCTATCGCGCGGCGGATGAACCGTGTCGTCGCCGGCCGCCGGTTCAGGCGTCGGCCACGCCGCCCTTGCTGCGCGCGGTCTCGATCGCGGCACCGCCCGCGCTGGTCGCTGCGGCCAGTGCTGCGTCGAGGATGTTGCGTACCGTGTCGCGCGCATGATCGCGGCTGATGCCCATGTCGGCGAGCTTCTCGCGGCCGGCATCCTTGGCGGCGCCAGCGGCTTCGCGCGCGGCAGCGTTCAGCCTGTCGCCGATCGTGCCGTACAGTTCGGTCTCGCGCGCCGAGCGCGGCAGCAAAGCGCCGATCAGCACGCCGAGCGCGATGCCACCTGCCACCGCGATCAGCGGATTGGCCTCGATCGCGTCGACCGCGTCGGCGGTGGCGTCACGCAGCTTCTCGCGCGCGCTCGCCAAGGTCTCGGCGGCACGCTCGCGCCCGGTGGCATAGGCATCGGCGGCGCGCTCGAGGCCAGTGTCGTAAGCGTCGGCCACGCTCTCGCGGGCATGTCCGAGGCTTTCCCTGGCATGACCCAGCCCATCGCGGGTCTTGTCGAGCGCTATGTGCGCCACATCGCTGGCCTGCGTCTTCACCGTATCGATCCCGTCGCGCAGGGGACGCTTGATCCCCGAGGTCTCGTCGCTCGCGCTCATCGTCGTTCCTTCCCGTCAGGCCGCAGGTGCGGCATCGTGAATCGTGTAACCAGTCAGAGCTCAGTCGGTTTCCTTGCTGTGTCCGGTAATCCGTCGTGCCAGACGCCACAGCGGCCGATGCGCGAGCAGGGCGACGCCGATCCCCGCCGCCGCGATCGCAGCGCGCGGGCGGCGGCGGGCGGCGTCCGCAGTGCTGTGCGCCAGTTCGGTCGCGCCGTCGCGCACTGTCCCGACCGCATCGTCCAGCAGCCGCGCAGGCGCGAGGCGGGACTGGATTTCCTGCGCGGTACCCGCGAGCCGTGCCCGCGCCTCGCGCGCCTGCAGCGCCGCCGTTTCGAGATCGAGGCTGTCGCTCATCACTTGTTCTCCAGCGCCGGCAGCTTCTCCGCCACCGCCTCGGGTCGACTGGTCAGCTGCGCCGCCCCGATCCAGCCCAGGACGCCCGCGATCAGCAATCCGACGACCAGCACGATCAACCCGGCAAAGGCCGGACCGACCAGTCCGGCCAATGCCATCACCAGCCCGGTGACCAGCCCGATCAGCGAGACCAGCGCGACCACGCCGGCGGCCGCGAGCAGGATCAGGCCGGTCTTGGCGGCGGCCAGTCGCGTGGCAACCCTCGTCCTGAACAGCGTCACCTCGGCACGAAGTACCGCGGCGCCGTCCTGAAGCAGCTGGGCGACGAGCCCCGGCAATGCGATCCTGCTCACCCCCCGGACGCTCCCGCTCAATCGCGGTCGCTG
>CAZZZX010000023.1:0-2429 GCA_964658585.1 uncultured Novosphingobium sp. | reverse complement strand
GCCGCCCGAGGTCTTGCCCGTGGTCTTGAGCGGTTCGGGTTCGTCGGCAACAGCGGCAGCGGGCGCGGCTTGCGAGGCCTTGGCGGCCGCCTCCAGCGTCTCGCTGCCGGACTTGATGATGCGCGCCAGCAGGAAGCCGGCGGTCGCCGCAGCTCCGATCGCCAGCGCGGGCGAGTTGCGGACCAGCGCGCGTGCGTCCTCGAAGAGATCGTCGACATCCTTCTCACGCAGCGTATCGGCGGTGTTCCCAACATAGTCTGCCGCGCGGCGCGCATAGTCGCCGTATCGCGCGCCGATCTTCTCGTCGATCTGCTCGGCATTCTGAACGAGCAGCCGGGCGACCTCGCCGAGCGCGTCGCTGGCCCGCGCCTTGCCCTGCTGCGCATACTCGCGTGCCTTGTCCTCGGCCTGCGCGCGGAATTCACTGGCCTTGGTCTGCGCCTTGTCGCGCAGATCGGCGGCACTGGCCTTGATCTGCTCTCGGGTCGCCGAAGCGGTGTCCTTGGCGGATTCCATCGCGTCGGTGAGGGTGCGGTCGGTCCCGTCGGGAAGCGTCTCGGGCATCGGATGACCTCCAATTGAGTCTCTTGGGCAGGATAGCCTGCCCGATCGCCGACACAACCAGCCTCGCCGCGTTCCGGTTCCGCGCGCGGACGATCGCACGCGTCGGGCCGGTTCCGCATACGCATGATTGCGCGCATCCGGAGCCGTGGCTAGAGCGCATCGCACTGCCACGGAGCCCAGGGGGGACTATCCATGACCGCCATTCTCGACGTCCACGCCCGCCAGATCCTCGACAGCCGGGGCAATCCCACGATCGAGGTCGACGTGACGCTGGAAGATGGCAGCTTCGGTCGTGCCGCGGTGCCGTCCGGCGCCTCGACCGGTGCGCATGAGGCGGTCGAGAAGCGCGACGGTGACAAGACGCTGTTCCTCGGCAAGGGCGTGCTCGGTGCGGTCGCCGCGGTCAACGGCGAGCTGCGCGAGGCGCTGGTCGACGGCTTCGAGGCCGAGGATCAGGCGGCGATCGACGCGGCGATGATCGAGCTCGACGGCACCCCCAACAAGTCGCGCCTCGGCGCCAATGCGATCCTGGGCGTCAGCCTCGCGGTCGCCAAGGCCGCCGCCGAGAGCCGCGGCCTGCCGCTCTATCGTTATGTTGGCGGCGTCTCGGCACATGTCCTGCCGACGCCGATGATGAACATCATCAACGGCGGCGAACATGCCGACAATCCGATCGACTTTCAGGAATTCATGATCGTCCCGTTCGGTGCGGAGACCGTGGCCGACGCGATCCGCTGGGGCGCGGAGATATTCCACACGCTCAAGAAGGGCCTTCACGATGCCGGCCTGTCGACCGGGATCGGCGACGAAGGCGGGTTCGCGCCCAATATCGGCTCGACCACCGCCGCGCTCGATTTCATCATGACCTCGATCGAGAAGGCGGGCTATCAACCCGGCGCGCAGGTCGCGATCGCGCTCGACTGCGCCTCGACCGAGTTCTTCAAGGCCGGCCGGTACGAGATGGTCGGCGAGGGCAAGTCGCTGACGCCCGCCGAGATGGCCGACTATCTGGCCCATCTCACCACGACATACCCGATCTGGTCGATCGAGGACGGCATGAGCGAGGACGATTGGGAGGGCTGGAAGCTGCTGACCGACAAGATCGGCGGTACGACCCAGCTCGTCGGCGACGACCTGTTCGTCACCAATCCCAGGCGGCTGGCGGACGGCATCGCCAAGGGCGTCGCCAACTCGCTGCTCGTCAAGGTCAACCAGATCGGCACGCTGACCGAGACGCTGGAGGCGGTGTCGATGGCGCAACGCGCGGGCTATACTGCGGTGATGTCGCACCGCTCGGGCGAAACCGAGGACGCGACGATCGCCGATCTCGCGGTCGCGACCAATTGCGGACAGATCAAGACCGGCAGCCTCGCGCGCTCGGACCGGCTCGCCAAGTACAACCAGCTGATCCGCATCGAGGAAGAACTGGGCACCGCCGCGCGTTATGCGGGGCGCGCGCCGTTTGCGACCAGGCACGGTTGATTCGCCCCGCGAAAACATGGATAACGCCCGCGTGAGCAAGCGCGGGCGATCCACTCTCGACATCATCAAGGCGGCGGCGGTCCCGGCGCTGGCGGTGCTGGTGATCGGCAATTTCGCAGGCTACGCGATCGCCGGGCCCAACGGCCTGCTCGCGCTCGGCGACTATCGTCATCAGCTTGCGGTCAAGCAGGCGGCGCTCACCAAGCTCGAGGCGCAGCGCGCGACGCTCGCGCACAAGGTCGATCTTCTCGACACGCGTCACGTCGATCCCGACATGGCCGACGAGCTGGTCCGTCGCGACATGGGCCTCGCACGGCCCGACGAGGTCATCATCCAGACGCCGTGAGTCGCGTCGTCACGGCGCCGCGACCGTGTAGCGGAGA
>CAZZZX010000022.1:0-15700 GCA_964658585.1 uncultured Novosphingobium sp. | reverse complement strand
CGCCCCTGCTGCTTGGCGAGGAGATCGCGTGGCGCACCGACCTGCTCTACGAATATTATTGGGAGCGCAATTTCCCCCAGACGCCGACTGTCCACGCGCTGCGCGAGGATCGCTACAAATATATCCGATTCCACGGCGTTTGGGATGTCGACGAGCTCTACGATCTGCAGGAAGACCCGCTTGAATCGCGCAACCTGGTCTTCGCGCCGGGACACGAGGCGCTAGTCGAGCGGCTCAACCGAACATTGTTCGATAGGCTGGAACGGACAGGAGGCCTACAGATGCCGCTGCCCCGCGATGCTGGCGACCGCCAGATCCTTCGCGACGGCGACGGACCGAGGCTCGCCGATTTCCCCGATACGTTGCTCAAATGGCTGGCGCGATGAGGGCAAAAGTCTATCGGCCCGATAGGAAATCTATCTTTCGCTCCATCCTGCTCACCGATAGCCGAGCGCGAGAATAGGGAAAGGGGAAGACCATGATCACGATCGGACGCCCAGCTGCGCGCTTGGCCTCTGCCGGACTGTCGGCCATCGCCATCCTGCTGGCTGCCGAGCCGGCCTGGGCGGCGGCTGCGGCGGCTGCGGTGGGTCAGCCGTCGGCGGATGCAACGCCCGACAATGGCGAGATCGTCGTGAGTGCGCGCCTCCGCAAGGAATCGCTCAACACAGTGCCCGTGTCGGTCGCGGCGCTGGATGGCGGCAAACTCGCCGCCCATGGCCAGAACGACCTCCAGTCGATCACAAGCAGCATCCCGAGCGTGGACTTCCGCACCGGCGCATCGAACAAGGATCGCGACGTCTTTATTCGCGGCGTCGGTACGATCACCACGTCACCGGGCGTCGATCCCTCGGTTTCGACCGTGGTGGACGGCGTCGTGCTGGCTCGCCCGGGCCAGGCGACACTGGATCTCATGGACATCGACCGGATCGAGGTGCTGCGCGGGCCGCAAGGCACCTTGTTCGGCAAGAATGCGTCGGCCGGTGTGATCAACGTCGTCACCAAGGCACCGACCAATACCCAGACCGAAGAGCTGGAAGCGTCCTATTTCGAGGGCAACGAATATCGCTTTCGTGGCACCGCGTCCGGCCCGATCATCGCCGACAAGCTGCTTTATTCGATCAGCGGTCTCTACGCGAACTATGATGGCAACGTCCGCAACATAACCACCGGCGATAAGGTCAACGGCTACAAGAGGCGTGGCGTGCGCGGCAAGCTGGAGGCCAAGCCGACCCACAACCTGACGCTCACCCTGGGTGCGGACTACGTTTACACCAAGGATACGGTGCCGACCGGCGTGTTTACGTCAGCCAGCCGCACCGCCTATCCGACCGGCGCGGTTTCGACCAACGCGGCGATTGCTAACGAACTGACGGCCGAGGGCATCACCCCGTCATCCGACAACCGTACGGTCGCGCAGACGTTCGATAGCGACGTCCGCGACAAGAATTACGGCATCTCGCTACAGGCGGATCTGGAACTCGACAACGGCTATTCGCTGACCTCGATCACCGCTTACCGCAGGTGGCGCAATTACCAGCACCAGGACTATGACGAGTTGGCCCGTCCGGTCTCCGGTCTCGTCCAGGGCGAAGACTTCGGTCAGGTCCATGAACACCAATTCTCGCAGGAGGTTCGGATCGCATCGCCCAAGGGCCATCTGATCGATTACGTCGTCGGCGCCTATTACATGCACGTCGTCAACAACGAGGTGTATCAGCGCAATGTCGTGTCTGCGACGCCGGGCGTCGCATCGGGCACAGGTATCGCGCCCTACGGCACGGTCAGCGACAATATGGCGTTGTTCGGCGAGGCCAATATCAACCTCACCAAACGCGCGCGGATCATCGCGGGCTATCGTTCGATCTGGGACGATCTCGACTATTATCACAGCCGCACCGCAACGGTAGCGACGACCGGCATCGTTGGGCCTCACTCGAGTCGAGGCAGCACCGACCCGCACGGCAACGCATTCCGCGTCGGCGCGCAATATGACATCGCCCGCGATGCGACCGCCTATTTCACCTTCTCTCGCGGCTACAAGGGTCCGGCCTACAACGTCTATTTCAACATGCAGGCGCGCGACGAAGGGGCGCTCAAGCCTGAGACGTCGGACGCCTACGAGATCGGCCTGAAGGGCAGTGCCTTCGATCACCGCCTGCAGGGCAGCATCGCGGGCTTCATCACGAAGTTCGACAACTACCAGGCGAACGTGCTCGACAGCTATCAGGGGGCGCTGGTGAGCCGCCTGATCAACGCTGGCAAGGTATCGAGCAAGGGCGTTGAGGGCGACTTCTCGGCGCGGCCGATCGATCCGCTCAACCTGTCCTTCTCCTTCGCGCGGACCGACGCCAAGATCGACAGGTTCAACTGCCCGGTGGGCGCGGCGGCGAGCTGCGATATCGACGGCCAGCCGCTGCCCTTCGCGCCGAAATGGAAGCTGCACGGCGACGCCGCCTACACGGTGCCGCTGAGCGATGCGTTCAAGCTCGAACTCGACACCGATTACAGCTGGCAGAGCAAGACGCAGTATCAGCTCACCGAGACGCCCGACACGATCCAGCCCGCCTACGGCATCTGGAACGCCAGCATCGCGTTGATCGCAAAGGACGGATGGCAGCTGCGCGGGCTCGTGAAGAACATCACGAACAAGCACTATTCGTCCTACCTTAGCGGCGGCACGCTGGGCGGTCTCGTCCGCTTCGTACCGCGCGACGACGATCGATATTTTGGGGTGATCGCCAGCGCCAAGTTCTAATCGCGTTGGCCGCTCGCTCCCGCCTCAGGCGAAGGCGAGCGGCCCGTGGTTCAGGCGCGGCAGGATGTGGCGGGCGAACAGATCCGCCTCGGCCTGGTGCGGATAGCCGGACAGGATGAAGGCCTCGATGCCCTCGGCACGATAGGCTTCGAGTTTGGCGAGCACCTGATCGGGATCGCCGACGATCGCGGCCCCGCAGCCGGAGCGGGCGCGGCCGATCCCGGTCCACAAATTGTCCTCGGCATAGCCCTCGTCGCCGGCTGCCTCGCGCAATTCCGCTTGGCGGCGGACGCCGGTCGACTGGCTGTCGAGTGATTTGGCGCGGATCGCGGCGCCCGCTGCGTCATCCAGCTTCGAGAGCAGCCGATCGGCCGCCGCGCGCGCTTCCGCCTCGGTCTCCCGCACGACAACATGGACGCGGTAACCGAAGCGCAGGCTGCGTCCGTGCTTGGCGGCCCGCGCGCGCAGGTCGGCGATCGTCTCGCGCACCGCCTCCATGCGATCCGGCCACATCAGATAGACGTCGGCGCCCTGAGCCGCCGCTTCGCGCGCATCCTCGGACAGGCCGCCGAAGTAGAAAGCGGGGCAGGTGCCGGACACGGTGCCGGTGCGCGGCGGATCGAGTTTGAGGTTCCAGAATTCGCCCTGATGGTCGAGCGACTGGCCGTTCAGCAACGTACGCAGGATGTGCATAGCCTCCACGGTGCGGCGATAGCGCGGAGCGCTCGCCAACGTCTCGCCGGGCAGCTCGCTGGAGATGATGTTGACGGTCAGCCGGCCGCCGAGGATGCGATCGATCGTGGCGATCTGGCGGGCGAGCTGGGGCGGCCAGCTCTCCCCGATCCGCACCGCCATCAGCAGGCGGATGCGGCGCACCAGCACCGAGATGGCGGCGGCGAAGGCAGTGGTGTCAATGCCAAGCGTATAGCCCGAGGGCAGCAGCACATTGTCGAAGCCGCCGCTCTCGGCCTGGAGAACGATATCCCGGCAATGCTCCCAGCTCGACTGGAGCCCGGGATCGGGAAGACCAAGAAACTCGTAATCGTCGTCGCAGAGCGCCGAAAACCAGCTGACCTCGCAGGGGCTCACGGCAACGTCTGCCCGGTGGAGGCTTCGAGCAGCTGATACCATTCGGACCGCGTCCACTGCACCTTGAAGGCATCGGCCGCTTCGGCGATGCGATCGGGCGACTGGCTGCCGACGATCGGGATCGGGCGAGCCGGATGCGCCATGATCCAGGCATAGGCGGCGGCGGCGCGCGACACACCGCTCCCGGCGCCCTTGGCATCGAGCAGCGTGGAAACGGCATCGCCGCCGCGCCCGATCCGCCCGCCCCCCAGCGGCGACCAGGCGAGGACGGCGAGATCGAGCTGCATCGCCTGATCCAGCGTGCCGTCCCACAAGGGCTGGGTGTGCAGCGCAGAGAATTCGGGCTGGGTGCTGACGAGGGGAAAGGGGAGGTGCGCCTGCAACGCGGCGATCTGGGACGTCGTGACGTTGGACACGCCGATGGCGCGCGCCTTGCCGCTCGCCATCATGCGCTCGAGCGCGCGCGCAGTCTCCTGCGGGTGGGCGAGCAGGTCCGGCCGGTGGATCTGCCAGAGATCGACCTGCTCCAGCCCGAGCCGCTTCAGCGAGGCATCGATCGCCCGTTCCAGATAATCGGGGCTGGAATCGTAGGGCACGCCGGGGACGATGCCACCCTTGGTCGCCAGCACCATACGGTCGCGCAGATGCGGCGCCGCGCGCAGCACCTCGCCCAGCAACGCTTCGGCCGATCCGAAGCCGGGACCGTCCACGCCGTAGATATCGGCGGTGTCGAACAGGGTGATGCCGGCCGCCAGTGCGGCCTCGATCAGCGCCTGTCCCCTGGCCGCAGGCTGGCCGGCGAAGCGCCACATCCCCCAGGCTATCGGTGAGACAAGAACAGCGCTCTTGCCGAGCGGACGGTTTTGGGGGGAGAGGGCCTGCATTCGAGGCCCCTTGGCATAGGAAATGACGGGATGCGAGATCACATTCGGTACGGGATCGTCGGCACGGGGATGATGGGGTGCGAGCATATCCGCAACATCCGTCTGCTGCCCGGCGCCTCGATCACGGCGATCGCCGATCCGGTCGCATCCTCGCTCGGATGGGCCGATGAGTCGCTCGGGGACGAGCGGCCCGCCCGCTTCCGCTCGGTCGATGAACTGGTCGAGAAGGGCGAGATCGACGCGGTGGTGATTGCGTCTCCCAACCACACCCATCGCGCCGTGCTGGAGCCGCTGTTCGAGCGCGATGTCGCGATCCTCTGCGAGAAGCCGCTGGCGACGACGATCGAGGATGCACGCTGGATCGTCGAGCGCGCCGAAGCCCGCAAGGCGCCCTTCTGGACGGGCATGGAATATCGCTACATGCCGCCGATGGCGCGATTCATCGAGCAGGTGCATGGCGGGCGGATCGGCAAGCTCCACATGCTCGCCATCCGCGAGCATCGCTTCCCCTTCCTCGTCAAGGTCGGCGACTGGAACCGCTTCGCGCGCAACACCGGCGGCACGATGGTCGAGAAATGCTGCCACTTCTTCGATCTGATGCGGCTGATCGTGCAGAGCGAGGCGGTGCGCGTCTATTGCTCGGCCGGGCGGGACGTGAACCATCGCGACGAGCGCTACGGTGGCGAGACGCCCGACATCATCGACAACAGCTACACCGTCGTCGAATTTGCCAACGGCGTGCGCGCGATGCTCGACCTCTGCATGTTCGCGGAAGGCGCCGAGCATCAGGAGGAGGTGTCGGCGACGGGCGACAAAGCGCGCCTCGACGTGCTGATCCCGCCGGGGGAACTGGTCTTTTCGCCAAGGGTGGCGCTCCGCGCGGCGAAGCAGGTCGAGCGCGAACTGATCACCGTGGAAGAGGGCGCGATGACGGCCGGCTCCCATCATGGCGCTACCTACCACCAACATGTTGCTTTCGCGCGGGCTGTTCGAGGCGATGGATCTGTTCAGGTGACCGCGGCAGATGGGCTTCACGCAGTCGCGATCGGAGCCGCTGCCGAGTTGAGTGCTCGCGAAAGGCGCGTAGTTGAGTTGGTGGAGCTCATCGGATAAATCTGGCGGCGAGGTAAGATCATCGCCGCTGAGCCGCTCGTCTGTTCGACGCCCCATTTAAGTCGTTCGTTGCATTCATTGTTGATCCCGAAACCTGCCGTCCGTTCGAGTGGCTCGACTTGGCGACACGAACGGCAGGGAGCGGGGCTTGGGTGGTGCGATTGATCGGCCCCCAGCGAGTGGTCCGGTTTGATTGCTAGTGCATCGTAGCGTCCGGCACCATTGCCGCCGTTTCCGGAGCCGGCGGCCGATAGCCCAAGCGACGCGAGGCAAACGAGCGTCCGCAGTCCCATCTCCCAGGTTCGGCGAAAAACTGGCGGAGAACAAGCCGAGCTCACGATACTGGGCGAGCGCCGCCTTGATCCCGGGCAAGATGTGGACGTCGCCATCAACCAGCCGCGGCTCGATTGTGTCGGCCGCGCGATCCTGCGGCAGGAATTGCTCGGCCGCTAATCGCTCGGACAATTCCATCATCGCGCCGATCGCTTCGTGCGGATGGTCGCCGAACTCGTGCGAGCGCAGCCCGTCGTGCAGTTGGAAATCGATCTCGCTACGGGGATGACATAGGACATTCGAAAGCCTTTGTTCGACACGGTCGAAGTGATTAGAGTCGTCCGAGGATGTGGGCGCAGGCGCCCGACGACATCAGCACATGTTCGACACCGGCAACCTGATTGGCCGCTGTTCCGCGCACCTGCCGCACGGCCTCGGTGATGAGGTTCATGCCGTGGATATAGGCTTCTCCCTGGAGGCCGCCGTTCATGTTAATCGGCATCTTGCCATCAATTCTCGTTTCGCCCGCGCGGATAAAGTCTTTGGCCTCGCCCTCGCCGCAGAAGCCGAGGCCTTCGAGCTGGTGAAAGACTTCCGGAGTGAACGCATCGTAGATCAGAGCGGCGGAGATATCGTCCGGCGTGAGACCCGCGCTGCGAATATAGCCGTTCCGCCATCAGCGCGGTCCGGCCCTGCAGGCCGATCGCGCCGCTGGGCCGGATGTCCTGCGCCGCACCGCGCACGATGGCGGGCGTCTGCCGCAGATCCCGTGCCCGTTCCACGCTCGTCATAACGAGCGCCACGCCGCCGTCCGATTCCTGGCAGCAATCGAGCAGGCGGCAGACAGGCTCGATGATCCAGCGCGACGCCTGATGCTCCTCCAACGTGATCGGCCGCCCATAAAACCAGGCCGTCGGGGTAGTCGCCGCGTAGGCGCGGTTGATCACCGCATAGTGGCCGAAATCCTCGTTCGTGACGCCATAGCGCTTCATGTAGGGGAGCGCCGCTAGCGAGATCATCGTCGCGGGCGTCATCACCCCGAACGGCATTCCCCAGATTACGCTGTTGAAGGCGCTGCCGTGCCAGCCGCCGACGCTCAAATTCTTCGGCGACATGGCGCCGCCAAAGCGCCGGCCGGAGCGCTCGTTGAACGCCCTGAACAGCAAGACCGTCTCGGCTGCCCCGCTGGCGATCGCAGCGGCGGCGTGCAGCACCGACCCGGCCGATCCCCCGCCGCCGAGGCCGATCCGGCCGGACCATGCGAGGCCGGGTATGCCGAGTGTCTGGATGAGGTCATTCTCCTCATTGTCCTCAACGGTGAAGGCAACGAGACCATCGACATCGCTGGCGGAGAGACCGGCATCATCCAGCGCCGCGAGCGAAGCCTCGGCGGCGAGCTGCAACGGACTGCGCCCGGATTGCTTCGAAAATTCGGTCTGGCCGATCCCGACGATCGCCGTCTTGTTGGCGAATTCGAACATGCTGCCTCCCCCGTCTTCTTATTCGTTGCGTGCCGCGACGCGCTCCGGCGTCCCATGCTGCGCCGCGCCCGCTCCGATGGGCGGTGCGCCGATCAGCCCGAGCAATCTCAGATCGTCGAGACATTTGCGGACATAGGCTTCATCGAGCCGTGGGATTGCCGGGCCGACAGGACTGTCGGCAACGGCGGCGACGAACTCGCCGTTGGGGATGAAGAAGCCTCCCGCAGGATATGGCGAAGCGAAGCGTCCGACGATCGACAGGCAAGAAATTCGCCGTTTCTCTGCCGGCAAATTCTCCATTTTTTCCTTAAAGAGCCCATACCATTGTGCGTGATCGGCAAGACGCGTGATTTCGTATCCGGCGCCAGCGATCCAATCGGTAATCACGTCCAGCGACACGCCGTCATCATGTCCGTTCACCAGATTGTACGTGGCGAAGCCGTCCCGCGCCCGGCCACCGATCCGCTGGATGGCGCTGGCCACGAAATCGACCGGCATGCCGTCGTAATGCGCGCGCTGTCGTTCGCCGCCTTGGCCGAGCACGTAGAAAGAGCGCGGGGCGATGCCGGTCAGGATCAGGCTTGCGAGCAAGCGCGTGAAAGAGTCCGTGGAGTTGATCTGCCCTGACGCGCGCGAATGCGGCAGGATCATATCGCACCGGAACACGTTGGCCGGCAGACCGAACCGGTCGCTCGCATTCCGAAGGATGACCTCGCCAGCCCATTTGCTGGCACCATAGCCAACAGCATAGCGATCGCCCGCTATCGAGACGCGCGAGACGGTCTGTCGGACGTCGGCCTTTTCCGGCGCCCCGGTGATCGCCTTGCTGAGGTGGGTCACTGCCACCGTCGAAACATAGTCGAACCGCTTGATGCGCCCCGTGAGAGCCAGCCGGACGAGTTCGGCCGCTCCCAGCACATTGGGCTCGAACAGATTGCGATAGGCGAGGCGATGATTGACCAGCGCGGCGACGTGGACGATCCGGTCCGTCTCTCTGGACAGCCGCGCGAAGGTCGCCTCGTCGAGACCGAGGCGGGGCGCCGAAAGATCCGCGGCGATCACTTCCAGGTGCGCGTGAGCCAACTCGCCGAACAGCGATGCGAGATCGCGATCCTCCTCGCCGATCGCCTCGATGATCCGGCTGCGGGCCGCCGCCTCATCGCTACCCCTGACCAGACAGATTACCTTCCCGCCGACGCGCTTCATCGCCCACAGCCATTCAAGGCAGAGAAACCGTCCCAGAAAACCGTTCGCGCCTGTGATGAGCACCGTGCGCGTTTCATCAACAGGTGGGGAGGCGGCCTTGGCTGCCTCGAGCGCCTCCGTTCCGAGCAGGGCATCGAGCGAGAGTTCCTCGGCGCGTATCTCTGCCGGATCGGGATGGATCTGCTCGTAATCGACGAAGCGCGTGCTCCCGGCCCGGCGACGATCAATTTCCTCCGCCAGTCGGGTAGGGGTAGCCGCCGGATGCAGTATGCTGGTGACCGGAACGCTGACCTCGAAGGATTCCTCCAACAGCAGCGCAAGGTTGACCGCGCCGAGCGAGTCTCCACCGAGCGCGGTATAAGTCCGCGCGGAGGCGGGGTCCAAGTCAGCGAGCCCGAGATCGAGCTTGATCGCCTCCGTCACGCGATTGAGCGTCGACCGCCCGGAGGCGGGATCGCGAAGCCGCCGCCGCTCCTCGCGGAGCTTGCGATCCATGCTGCGATACACGTCCTCGAGGGCCTCATCATATCTCGCCTTCAGGTTCGAGCGAAGCGGCTTGCCGACGGCCGATAGCAGTCCGTTGTGGATGGAGAAGGGCTCGAGTTCGATCAGGACGTCACGCGGTATCTCGAACGGTTTCAATTCCGCCTTGACCGCCGCTTCGCGCAGCTCATCCAGCACAAGCCGGCGCAGCTCCGTCTCGGTCGGCTCGCGGCCGAGGCGTTCGCGGGCGACGTCCACTGCGGGCACGACAACCGCCAGCAGAAACGCACGCTGCGCATTGCCGTGAAGGTAGATCTGGTCCACGAGCGATCCATGGTCGAGATAGGTCGTCTCTAGCGGACCGATCGCTACATATTCGCCCTGCGCGAGCTTCATCACGTTGTTGCGGCGATCGATCCATATAAGGTGGTCGGAGCCGCGGCGCTCCATCACATCGCCGGTCTTCAGAAAGCCTTCCGCATCGAAAATCGCTGCCGTCGCCTCGGGCTGCTTGTAATAGCCCTGAATCATGTTCTTCGTTTTGACGAGCAGTTCGCCGCGCGGATACGGCTGGTCGGTCGTGTAATAACCAAGCTCGGGTACATCGATGAGCTTGAAGTCGGTGACGGCGCGCGAGATGCGGTTGTCGACAGTGATGCCGCCTCCGCCAGACTCCGTATTGCCGTAGCCGTCGAAGATCGGAATATCGAACACGTCGCCGATGAGTTGACGAAGCTCGGGCGTCGTCGGCGCGCTGCCGACCGAGGCGGAGGTCAGGCGATCCCCGAGGAAGGTCCGGCGCATCTCAGCGCTCACCTTGTCGTGCGCCGTATCCGCATCGTCGCCGGCGGCGATCCGCTTGCCGGTCTCCGCCAGATAATGCTGGTGCGCAAGTTCGCAGATGCGCGGGATCATCAACAGCGACGTCGGCCGCGCCAGCCGGAGATCCTCTAGCATCGTCGAGAGATCGCTGCGCTGCGTTAAATAAGCGGTTCCGCCCTGCCCGAGAGCCGCGTAAAGCGTGTAGCGGCCCAAGGAATGGTTCATTGGCGCGAAGACGAAAGCTGCCAATGGAGCGCGGGAGCGCGGCGTGGTCCATGCATAGACGCAGATCGCCTCGTGGATGATCGCGCCTTTCGGCGTACCCGTGCTGCCCGACGTATACATGATCATGACCATGCGGTCGCGACCGCCTTCGGGAGCAGGCAGGGGCTCAAACGGCAAGCGTCCGCCGAGATCGACCGCCTCCGCAAAGGTGGCCAGCGCAATCGGCCTCGGGCTGCCGCGCAGGATCGCCCGCGCGTCCGCGATCGCGCTCGCCTCGCGCGCGACCCGCTCGTCCGCCGCGATGACGAGGATGCTCCGGACGCTCGCATGCTTGAGAGCGCAGGCGGTGGCGAGCGGCAGATTGTCGATGCTCGCGACGAGTGCGACAGGGGCCGTATCCGCGAGGATTTCGTCGAGGTTCCAGGCCGGATAGTTGGCCTGCAGCGGCACCACGATCGCATTGGCGTAGATGCAGGCGAGATCGACAGCCGTCATCTCCGCACCGTTGAAGGCGAGGAAGGCGACTATGTCGCCCGGCTGCACTTCGTGGCCCGGCACATGTCGCCAGAAGTTGGCCATCGCTTCGATCTGTTTCGCCAACTCCCCGTAAGTGACGGTAGAATAGCGGGGCAGGACGTGACGATCCCTTCCTCCGGTCGCCGGGTCCGTCACCAGATCGTAAGCGCGCGTCTTGAGCGCAGGGCGATCGGCGTAGCTCGCGAGTATCGTCGCGATGATCTCGCGATACGACAGACCCGGTGCACGGGCCGCTTCATTGACGTCCGGATCCGGTACGAGCCGGGCAAGCTCCGGATCCGTCTCGGCCATGCGGAAGACGCGATCGTCGGCCGCTTGCATGCGCGCGATCATCTGGTCGTCCACGATCGCCTCATACTTCCGACGGCCCGTGGGTCTTCGCCCCGGCTACGTACCGCCGCAAAAATCTCGCCATCTTTCCAAATGCCCGCCACCCTCTGCCGCGGCGATCGACACCATCGCGTCTTCACGAGGGACGGGCTCTATCGCCGTCGACGGACGAAGAGCTTCGCGGGCGAAAGAGCGGAACCGCCCAGCCCCCTTTGGTGGGCGCGAACGTGACTTCGACCGGAAGGTCATTCGGATCATCGAATACGTCGGCGTCGACAAGATTCGACACCAGTTCCGGCCCCTCCTCAAGCTTCACCGTCACAATCCGAAGCGGATAATCAAATAGGGGCGTGGCCGGATGATGAACCTTTAGCCAACCCGTGACGGTACCGCGTCCGGACAGCACCCGCTCGCGCCAGACAACGCCGTGGCATTGCGGGCACATCGGCACCGGCGGGTGCGTCATATCTCCACAATGGGCACAGGCTCGGGCGACCAATTCGCCTCGCTTGCCGGCTTCCCAGAAAAAGGCGTTGTCCTGTTCGACGATCGGATCCACCGATCGCAGCGGGGTCGCGCCGTGTTCTCCTGACGCAGCCATGTCCATCCTCCTGTCGGGCTTGTTGGTATGGCGACTTCACATGGCTCGTCCGATGCCATGACGGCGATATGAAGTCGTCCAGCCTGTGATCCGCTCGACCAGCTATCTACGGCGGCCTACGGCGGCGCTCACCCTGTTTCAGTATGTCACTGGCATCGCGGCGTGATCATCGCGCCCAACGGAAGCCGACGGATCGCGGGTGGGAGGGACTTTTTCGTCCTTGCCTGCCATTGCCGTTCGCCCGCTATACCTTCACTCGAAGCCAAACGTCCGCATCCCGTTGCCGCAAACGATCTTGTACCGATCTTCGGCGCTCAGCCCGGCCTTCGTGAATTGCTCTTCGATCGTGGCGCGCGAATTCGGCCAGCAGGTAGCGGGATGCGGGAAATCGGTTGACCAGTAAAGCACATCCGGCCCAAAATACTCGTTCGCGATCTTCAGGCCATAGGGCTCGTACATGAAGGTCGCGCCGCACTGGCGCTTGAAATATTCGCTCGGCAGCATCGTTAGTTTGGGGAATTTGTAATGTCCCTGGATGATGCGACCGTCGAGGATGTTTTCGAACAAATAGGGCAGCCAGCCGAGCCCCGGCTCAACAAAGATGACCTTAAGCTTCGGGAAATCCTCAAGGATACCCGTTAGTAGCCAGAAGGCGAGGCATTCCTGCATGTCCATCGCGGGCATGCCCATGGCAATGCCGCGCATCGGCGTCGGATCTCGCTCTATCAGATCGTAGAAGACCTCGCGCGTATCCAGATGTTGCAGGATGACGAGTCCCGCCGCCTGGATCTTCGCGAACATCGGCCGGTAGCTTTCGTCATGATAATGCTTGAGACCATATTCGTTCGGATAGGACGGCAGTTGAATGCAGCGCGCTCCCTTCGCGACGATGCGATCGATCTCCTGGCACGCCCATTCGACGTCGAACGGCATGATCTGGTAAGCGCAGAGCAGGCGCTTTGGATTGGTCGCAGCGAAATCGCCGATCGCGTCGTTGAAGCCCGACAGCATTTCCTTCCAGTCGGCACCCATGATCCGCGGCGTACAGACCTTGGCGCCGGACACCTCCGGGAAGATGACCTCGGCATAGACTCCGTCGCGATCCATCGATGCGATCTTCGCGACCGGATCGATGTGGCCGGGATCGTTCCAAGCATCGAGATCCATGATATCATTGATGTTGGGGGTGAAGCCCTTCATCTTTTTGACACGCTCGTTGCTGAAGCCCTTGATACCCGCGACCCACTTGTCGCGAAGGCGCTCCGGCAGCCGAGGGAGAACCCAATCATCGGTATAGAGGACGTGCGAGTCGACCGAGATCAGTTTTTCGGCTTCCGGCGCGATCTTAAATGCGGTGGCCATCTTCACTCTCCTCACAATCTTGGTGCGCTAGAACCGTCGGTGTTCGGACGTCGACGAATATTGCGTTCATGCCCGGCGTTTTTTGCATCGCGCATCGCCGGTCACAATGTCGAAACTGACGACAATGCTCGCCAAATTGTGACTCGGCGCTAGAGCCGATCGCGACCGCTTGCTCCCCGCCCAAGCAAGCTCTGGAATCAATGCGTCGGAACGCCTCCTGGCGTTCGACCGAGTAGGCCGCGTTGCGGCGACGGACCGCGCCTGAAAAACCGCCAATGTTGTTGCGGCCGGGCTACGAGACAGCCTTCTCAAACGCGCGCTCGCACTCCAACCGACACCGAGTCACAATCTACCTCCCATGCTGTCGCGAACCGCCATGGACGGGTCTGGTCGCCAATCCCATCACTCCAGACCTAGGCGGCGAACGGCACGTGACAAATGAGCGGGCGGAACAACACCCGCATAGGTTGGCGGGGATACAGAATGGCGTCCGTACTTTCTGGCATCAAGGTGATCGACCTCTCCTGGGGCATGGCCGGTCCTCTCATCGGCATGCTGCTCGCCGACGCGGGCGCAGACGTGATCAAGGTCGAGAAACCTGGCGGCGACCGCTTCCGTGAGATTCTGCCGCTCGGCTACAAGACGTGGCAGCGTGGCAAACGCAGCGTCGAGTTGGACCTCAAGAACGCTGCCGATCTTACCGTGTTCAAAAATTTGATCGCCGACGCCGATATCCTCGTCGAAAGCTTCGCCCCCGAAAAGACCGGCGCGCTGGGGATCGATTATGCGACGCTGGCGGCCGTCAACCCACGACTGATCTACCTTTCCATAAGCGGTTATGGCCGAGATCTGCCGTCAAGCAATCGTCCCGCCTACGACATCCTCGTGGCGGCGCGCACCGGTCTGCTGTGGGAGCATCGCGGTTGGGGCGAGACTGCCATGGTCCGCATGACCGGCACCGAGGACATACTGGCCGACCTCGAGACCGATTATTCGATCCTGCAGGGGCCGGGCAGGCCGGGGCCAGTGCTCACCGCATCGCCCGCCGCTAGCATCGGCGCCTTCTATGCGGGGTTGACCGCCGTCCACGCAGCGCTGCTCGCACGCGAGAAGACGGGACGTGGGCAATGGGTGGAGACGACGCTGCTGCAGGGCGCGATTACCGCAGCCGCCAGTGTGTGGCAGCGCGCCGAAGACAGCATGCGTCCCGGCTTCAACAGCTGGATCATGGGAGCCAAGGGGCCCAAGGGGCAGTTCCAGACCAGCGACGGACGCTGGATCCACAATTGGGTGCCCAATCCCCGCTTCATCATGAGTGCGAGTGAGGGGGATGCGATTAATGCCTCCCCGGACCTGTCCGTGCAGAACGATCCGGACCGCTTCGGGACGGGCGTGGAAGAGACTTTCGTTATCACGCACTACCAGCCGATGCTGGCCGAGCGGATCGCGAAGTTCAGCGCGGAGGATTGGGTACAGGCGGCAGCGCTTGCCGACGTGACGCTGCAGGATTGTCGCCCGGTGGAGGAGGCCTATGCCGATCCGCTCCTGCTGGCCGACGGGTGCGTTCGCGAACTAGCGGACCCCGAGCTCGGCACGATCCGTCAGGTGGGGACCGTCGTTAATCTCTCGCGCACCCCGTGGAAGCCCGGGGGGCCGGCGCCGGCGCCCGGCCAGGACAATGCTACGGTGCGCGCCGAGGCCGAGGCCGCGGCTACAAAGACGATTGCCGCTCCACCGCTCGCTTTGGCGGCCGGCAAGCCGCCGCTGGACGGCGTAAAGGTGCTCGATATCGGCTTGGCCATCGCCGGACCATTCGGCACGCAGCAATTGTCAGATCTTGGCGCCGAAGTGATCAAGATCAACACATTGTGGGACAGCTACTGGCACAGCACGCACATTGCCTTCAGCGCGAACCGCGGCAAACGCAGCCTCTGCATGGACCTCAAGCGCCCCGAAGCGATGGAGATTTTCCACCGGTTGGTGGAGAAGGCGGACGTCGTCCAGCACAACATGCGCTATCAAGCGGCCGTGCGCCTTGGCGTCGACTATGAGAGCCTGAAGAAGATCAATCCGCGTCTCATCTACTGCCATACGCGCGGCCATGATCGCGGCCCGCGCGAGACGATGCCGGGCAACGACCAGACCGGCGCATGCATTGCCGGCGTGCAATATGAGGACGGCGGCGTCGCAAATGGCGGGCGGCCTCTCTGGTCGCTCACCTCGTTCGGCGATACCGGCAACGGCTATCTCTCGGCGGTCGGAATCATGCAGGCGCTGCTGGACCGCGACCGGACAGGCGAAGGCCAGTTCGTGGACACATCGATCGTCAACGCGCAGTTGCTCAACATCTCATACACGCTGGGCCGGCCTGACGGCTCCCACTTCGATCGCCCGCGGCTCGATGCGATGGCAACGCACATGACGGCATTGTACGGCCTGTACGAGACGGGAGACGGATGGATCGCCATCGCCGTCACCGATCAGGCGGAATGGACGGCGCTGAAGCGAGCGCTATCGCTGCCGGAGCTGGACCATC
>CAZZZX010000021.1:4249-15782 GCA_964658585.1 uncultured Novosphingobium sp. | reverse complement strand
GTCGGCGGCGCATTTTCGGCGGTGCCGATGGCGAACTGCCTCGAGCAGGCCTGGATCCCCGGCAAGGACGCGGTCAAGGCCGCGATCCGCACCACGCTCGACTGGAGGACGTGATGGCCACTGAAATCCGCATCCCCAAGATCGGGATGTCCGCGACCGAGATGACGCTCGCCGAATGGATGTTCGGCGACGGTGAAGCGGTGTCGCAGGGCGACGTGATCTACACCCTCGAGACCGACAAGACGACGGTCGAGGTCGAAGCGCAGGCATCGGGCACGTTGCGCGTGATCGGTGCCGAGGGTGCCGATTATCCGGTCGGCGCGCTGGTCGGCACCATCGAATGAGCGTCGCGATCATGAAGGCGCTGTACGAGCGCGCGCATGTCGGCGACTGGGACGGCGTCGAGACCTATCTCTCCGACGGACTGGTGATCCACGAGGCGCCATCGCTTCCGTTCGGCGGCGAATATCGCGGACGCCGCGCGTTACGCGATCTGTACGCCACGGTGATGGCCTATTGGAACGCTCCGGCGGTCGAGATCTACAGCATCGTCGGAGACGACACGCATGTCGTCGCGCTCATGCGCTTCACGATGACCTCGAAGCATACCGGCCATACGTTCACCCAGAATATGGCCGAAGTCTCGACGCTGAGGGACGGTCTCGTGACGGAGATGCGCATCCATTATTACGACACCACGCAGGTCGCACGGGAGGCGGCCCCGGCTCGGAGCTGAAACGCGAACGGCCAGGCCGGATCGGACTCGATCAGTTCGAGGATGTTGCCGTCGGGATCGCGACCATAGGTGGCCCTGCAAGGCCCGGGCACGGCCTGAGGCGGACAATTGAAGCGCATTCCGCCTGCCGCGCGCCAGCGATATTCGGTTTCGATATTGGTCACTCTGATGCAGATGTGGGTGATGCCCCGATCGCAGACCGGCCGGTTCGGATCGCCGGCCGATCCAGATCTCCGGTGGTGATGCTGGCGTGATGAAGCCCGTGGATCATGCGACGAGGATCGCTCGGTCGAGCTTCGCCAGCCCCGCGCGCGTCGAGGCGAGCAGCGCGCGGGCGCGGTCCGTCGCGTCCGGATAGGAGTCGCGGAGCGTCCTGGATCGCAGCTCGACGCTGAGCGGCGTCCCGGCCGGCAGCGCGTCGAGGAGGCCGGCGAGCGGCAGTTCGCCGGCACCGATCGGCAGCCGCAGATCGAGCGCCTCATGAATGATCGCGTCGAAGTCCGCCGGATCGGCACCGACCGCCGGGGCGTCGCAGAACTGCGCGTAGGAAAAGCGCCGCGCGTCGATCGACCGCAACGCCTGCGGCGTGCTTCCGGTGCGTGCGAGATGCAGGGGATCGATCAGCAGGCCCGCGTCGGGACGCTCCGTCCGATCGAGGATGGCGAGCGCGGCGGTCATGCTCTTCACCGCGGTGAAGGCTCCGAATTCCAGCGAGACGCGCATCTGGCGCGCCGCCGCATGATCGGCCAGCCGCGCGAGCTTGGCCGCGGTCGATCGGGGCTCCGGGTCGGAACTGACGATCAGCACGTTTCGCGCGCCGATCTCCGCGCCCGCATCGACGATCCGGAAATGCATCGCATCGTCGCCGCCGGGCTTGAGCCAGATCACCTCGACATCGAGCACGACGATCCCCGCGTCGGCAGCCCGATTCCTCACGTCGGCGCCGGTCGTCGCCGTCCAGCGATCGAAATCGACCCAGATCCCGACCGCAGGCCAGCCCGCCGCGATCGCGGCGATCACGGTCTGTTCGGCGGTGAACTCGGCCAGAACGCCCGATGCCAGCGACAGCAGGCGGCCGCCCGCCATGGCTGGCGGCGCGTTCACCCCGAACGACCAGCGAGATATTTCTCGAGCGTCTGATGAAACTGCCGGATGCGGCTTTCCTGATAGTGGCCGAGTTCGACGCGGTTGTTGGGCGAGGCGTGCAGCCCCTCCTGGACGTAGGGCAGATTGGCCATGTCCTGATCGAACACCGCGCCGAGGCCGCCCCAGCCGGTGAAGCTCGACCACGGCTCGTCCTCTCCGAGGAAAAGCATCTCGGCCGCCGCGGGCTTGGGTTGGCCCTTGGGCGGGCGCATCAGCAGCCGCACCTCCATCAATGTCGCGTTCTGGTCGGGCCAGGGCCGCCAGCGATAGCAGATATTGGGCGAGAAGCCGCCCCAGGGGGAGACATTGGGGAAGACGTTGTAAGTATAGGCGTCGAGCAGTTCGCTGTCCGTGACCTCGCTCGAATCATATCCCAGATCGTCGAGATAGAGCTTGCGGTTCTTGGCCGCGAGCGCGTGACGCGCGGTCTGCCCCTCGGCCAGCGTGATGCCGGCGCTACCGCTGCTGCGCCCGGTGTCGATCCCCATCCCCTGGAGGATCGCCTCCTCGCCCAGACCCTTGCCGTCGAGATGGGGGCTGAGCACGCCGAACGGCGTCAATGCGAGATTGGCATGATCGCCCCACAACGAATAGCGCGTGTTGGCGTCGCCGGTGAAGGGCAGGATCTGCGGGTGCGTCGTGACCGAGTGCCACGCCTCCATGAACGCCTCGGCGCACACCTTCCAATTGGCCTTGATCACCTTGCCGACCCAGACGCCGGTGTAGCACTCCTCCTGCCGCCAGCGCGCGAAGATGCCGGGCAGCGGCGCCAGATACGCATCGAGCGACGGCGCCTCCGGATTCTCGGTGACGAAGATATAGCCTGCGAAATGCCCGACGCGCAGTTCGGGCAGGCTCATGTCGCGATCGGCGAGATGCGCGAAGTCCCATGCGCACGGCACGCGTTTCAGCGCGCCGTCGAGCCGCCAGGTGAAGCCGTGGAACGGGCATTCGAGTTCACCGGCATTGCCGTTGTCGGTCCTGAGCTTGCGGCCGCGATGGAGGCAGACATTGTGGAACGCGCGCACCGATCCGTCGTCCTGTCGGATCAGCAGGTAGGAGCGGCCGACATTCTCGTACACCACGAGATCGCCGGGGTTGGGCAACTCCTCGTCGCGCGCGGCCATCTGCCACACCTTGAGCCACATATGCGTCTTCTCGGCGGCGAAGACGGCAGCGCTGGTGTAGCGATCGGCGGTGATCGGGGCGTCCCCCAAGTCGCGCCAGCTATCGGCAGCGATGCCCGGAGGCACCGGCCGCGTCTCGACGGCGAGCAGATCGGCGACGCCGGGCCCGGGGCAACGGGTCGGATCGGCCTCGCTCACGCGGCCGTCTCCAGCGGCATCCCGATCGCGTCCGCGATGTGCCGCTGGACCGCCTGTACCGCGATCTCGTTCGCGCCGAGCACGACCCGAAAACCGTCCGGCGCGGTCTTCAGATTGGCATAGCCTGCCGAGGCGACGCGATAATCCTCGGTCTGAACGACCTCGGCGGTCTGGTCGTAGGCGATCTCGCAGGTCTGGCGATACTCTTCGGAGAGGATGCCGAACGGCGCGTAGACCGCGAACTGGCATCGCGTCTTGCCCACGCCGTCCGGAAACAATCGGAATACCTGCGTGAAATAGACGCCCGGCACGATCGATCCGAAGAAGATGATCGTGTTGGGGAACAGGAAATGCACGCCGCCATATTCGGTGTCCGGCCACTCCGATTCGTCGATGCCGACATCGTCGCCGATCGCGTTGTTTGGAAAATTGACGCGGTGGTGCCGACCGAAGGGTTGGAAGCAGGCAATGTCGCTATAGTGCGTCTGGCCGATCGTCGATGCGTGCAGCTTGCCGAAATGATAGCCTTCGCCATAGGTGTCGAGCGCGAATTTCCAGTTCGATTCCGCCAGCAGGATACCCTTCTTGACAGCCACGGCGCGATCGAGCTCGATCATCTCGAGGATCGGTGCGAAATCGCCGAGATGCGCGGCGACATCGATCGGGTCGCCCCCGCCCGCCCGCACGAAAACCAGCCCCTTCCACTCGGCGCACGGCAGTTCGATGAGGTTGCGCGCACCGATCTCGCAGCCCGCGAAACTCGCCTTTGACGGCTGTCCGACGAGCTTGCCTTTGCTGTCGAAGGTCCATGCGTGGAATGGGCAGGTCAGGCGCGACATGTGCCCCGTCCATGGCTCGCTTTCCTCGATCAGCTTGGCGCCGCGATGCGTACACATGTTGAGAAAGGCGCGCACAGCGCGGTCCTTGCCGCGCATGACCAGGATCGAGGGGCCTGCGGCGTCGAACACGAGCACGTCGCCGGGATCGGGAATGTCGCCCGAGAGGCCGGCCAGCACCGGTTGTCCCAGGAACAGATGCTCGCGTTCGGCGGCGAAGCGATCGGCGTCGATATAGGCGCCCTTGGGCAGGGGCATCGGTGAAGGCGCGAGATCGGTCGTCTTGCGCGCGATCAGGCCGACCATGCGGCGCAGGATTTCGCGGGCGTGGAAGGCGCGCGTCTCGGCCCAGTCGGGGGCACGCGGATCGATGGCGGGATCGCGGTCGCTCATACTCGCAAAACTCTCAGTTACCCTGGCGGCTGGCAGAGAGCATGTCATGCGCGAGCCTCGGCGCACATTGGCGCTTTGAACAGGAGACGTCATGACGATCGCCCAGATCGGACCGGTCATGCAGATCGCGTTCGTGCCCGCGGACTTCGATGCCGCGTTGAAACATTGGACCGAAGTCATGGGCGTGGGGCCGTTCTTCCTGCTCGAGAATCTGAAGCTGGAAGATCTGCGCTATCGCGGCGCGTCGTCCGATTGCGTCATCACCGTCGCACTGGCCTATTGGGGCGACATCCAGGTCGAACTGATCCGGCAGGAGAACGAGGCCCCCTCGATCTATCGGGACATGCCCAATCACGGCGCGATGCATCATGTCTGCCTCGTGACCGACGATCTGGCCAAGGCGAGGGCCACGGCGATCGCGGTGGGTGCGGAAATCCTGGTCGAAGCAAAGATCGGTGGCGATGGTGCGGTCTTCTACGCCGATGTCGGCGGCTATCCCGGCGGTATCGTCGAGGTGCTGCAACCGCCGAGCGGCGCCGATCTCTTCGCGATGATGCGCAACGCCGCGCGGGGCTGGGACGGCAGTGATCCGATACGCAAGCTCGGTTGACCCAGGTCCGTAGCGCCGCCTCGTCATGATGCCCGGCCTCGCGCCCGATCCGCCCGCGCTATCGAAAGCTCAACTCGCGGCGCCGAGATAACCGAGCTGGCCGGCCTTGAAGACGGTCTGGCTGCGGTTGACCGAATTCAGTTTCTCCCCTGCGCGATGGACATGATAGCGGATCGTGGCGTGGCTGCGCGAGAGGATCAGGCTGATCTCCTTGTCGGTCTTGCCGATCGCCGCCCAGCGCAGGCATTCGACCTCGCGCTTGGACAGCTTGCAGTCCGACGGCATCCACTGCCGGGTGCGCATCACGCCCACATAGCCCGCGAGAAACCTCCGGGAAACGGTGCAGAGCAGATCGCCATGCGCCGCGAATTCGGCGGAAAGATCGGTCTTGTCCCGCTCGATCGGCGGAAAGCTCACCGCGCCGATCTGGCCGAACGGCAGATGCACCGGTACGACGATCGCGGCCCGGCACAGCGCGCGCTTCTGGAAGTCGGCGAGGCTCATCTCATCGAGATATTTGTTGCGCCAATGCGTATGGAAGCCGTCCGCGTTGCACCAGAAGCTCTCGCTCTCGTAGCGGCAGGCGCGGGGCAGCGGAGAACTCAGCGCGAGGCGCGTATCCTCCCACCAGCGCTCGCCATCCGCCATCCAGCCGAAGATCTCGCCATTGATGATGGCGCCGTCGGCATCGGTGATCGGCTCCTTGGATGCGATGTCGCTACATGCGGCGACGCGCAGGCCGCGCTCCGCCGCGATGTCGCACAACGCGGTCGCAGCCTGATGGATATCGTCGATCGCCCGGATCGTGACGCTGGCGGCCAGGGCACAGGCCTCGTTCGTCACGGACGAACCTTTCTTGTCCGATAGACATATCGTCACAACATCTCTCCGCGCGCGACGTTATCAGGCCCGACGTGTTCGCGATAGGGTGATGGTCCTCGCACTTTTCAGGGCAGACCGGGCGCGCACCCCATGCGACATCTGCCCGGGATGGACAGCGAACTATATCCCGTCATCGCCGCAATCGGCGAATTGACCGACCGTCCGGCCGATCCCAGAATGGCGCGCGAACCGCTCGTGCTGATGGCCGAAGCCGCAGGCCAAGCGGATATCGATGGCGGCGGCGGCTGGCTGGCGCGGCTCGATTCGGTTGACGTCGTGCATCAGCGAAGCTGGCGTTACCATGATACCGCGGCCGAACTGTGCGCGAGACTGGCGATCGCGCCGGCGCGCGCGGTCTACGGTCCGTATGGCGGCGAGTCGCCGGTACGCTTCCTGCACGAAGCGGCTGCGCGAATCGCGGCGGGCACATCCCGGGCGGCGCTGATCGTCAGCGGCGAGGCGCAATATGCCCGCACGCGGTCGGTGAAGGAAGGCTGGACGCCGGACTGGACGCCGATCGCGACCAGCGAGGAGAACGGGTTCGATCCTGCGGGAGTCGTCGATCCGCTCGCCGCGCTGCAGGGGGTGCTGACGCCCGCGCAGGTCTATCCGCTGTTCGACAGCGCCTGGACCGCGGCGCGCGGCGAATCGCAGGGCGAAGGTATCGCGCGATCGGCTGCGCTGTGGGCGCGCTACGCGGCGGTCGCCGCCGCCAACCGCTTCGCCTGGCGCACCGATGCGCCCGATGCCGCCGAAATCGCGAGCCCCGAAAACGGCAACCGCTGGATCGCCTGGCCCTATACCCGCGCGATGGTCGCCAACCCCGATGTCAACCAGGCGGCTGCGCTGATCGTCACCAGTCTCGCCGAGGCGCGTCGCGCCGGTATAGCGGACGACCGGCTGGTGCATATCCATGGCGGCGCGTTCGCGTCCGAGCCGCGCAACTGGCTGAGACGGGACGGCTTTGCCCGCTCGGTCGCACAGACCGCCGTACTGCACGCGATGCAGGCCGATTATGATCTCTACGAACTCTACAGCTGCTTTCCGGTCGTGCCCAAGATGGCCGGCGATACGCTCGGCACGGCAGCGCTGGCGAGGCCGAGCGTGGCGGGCGGGCTGAGCTTCTATGGCGCGCCGCTCAACGGCTATATGATGCACGCCGCGACCGCGATGGTGCGCGCGCTGCGGGACGGTCGCGGGGAGACCGGACTGCTGTACGGCCAAGGCGAGTATATCACCAAACATCATGCACTCGCGCTCGGCCGCGCGCCGCGCGCGGGCGGCTTGTCGGCAGGCGGCGACGTCCAGATGGCGGCCGACGCGGCGCGCGGCGCGGTGCCCGCGCTGACGCGCGTTTCCGAAGGCGCCGCGACGATCGAGGCGCACAGCGTTGCGTTCGATCGTAACGGCAGCGCGACATGGGGCGTCGTCGTGGCGCGGGGGGCATCGGGCTGGCGAACGCTCGCGCGGACCGAGGATCCGGACACCATCGCGTGGCTGACCGACCGCGGGGGGCAGCCGGTCGGCGAGTCCGGCAACATCGTGCTGGATGCGCAGGCACGGCCGACGTGGCGATTCGCATGACCGATTGGGCGGGCAGCAACTTCGCGACCGCGCTGCGCGCAATCGCCCATGCGGTCGAGCCGGGCCGTCCCGCACTCATCCATGGTGATCGGGTGATCGACTGGCAGACACTGGACCAGCGGACCGATGTCATCGCGGCCGGTCTGCTCGCCCAGGGCCTCCGCGCGGGCGACGTGATCGGCCACCAGCTCCGCAACGGCCCTGACTATATTCTGGCCTTCTTCGCCTGCCTGAAGGCCGACCTGATCCCGGTCAACGTGAACTACCATTATCGTGGAACAGAACTGGCCGACATCATCGCCCGTTTCGGTATCCGCGCGATGATCCAGAACGCCGAATTCGCCGACGTGCTGAGCGATGCGCAAACCCGCGGCGCGACCGTAGACCATGTCTTCGCGGTCGACCGCGGAGACGATTTCGCGGGCCTTGCTGGGGCGCCTCCGGTCGCGCTGCCCGAACTGCGTGACGATGCCCTGTTCTATATCGCGACCGGCGGCACCACCGGGATGCCCAAGGCGGCGATGTGGCCGCACGTCGAGGCGTGGAACGCCTTTTTCCTATCGGTCTGGCCGACCGCGCCGGGTGCCGGGCCCGATGTCGTCGGGTCGCTCGAGCAGCATGTCGCCTATGCTGCGGCCGCCCCGCCGCCGAGCCTGCGCACCCGCTCGCCACTGTTGATGCTCAGCCCGCTGATGCATGGTGCCGGGCTGTTCTCGGCGCTGATCTGCCTGCTGCGCGGCGGCACGCTGGTCACGATGGCGACGAAGCGTTTCGACGCCGACGAGGCGATCGAGACGATCGCGCGACACGGCATCGTTGCCGGCGCTCTCGTCGGCGACGCCTTCGCGTTGCCGCTCGCCGACGCGCTCGAAGCGCGCCCCGATGCCGCTGCGAAGATCGCGTCGCTGCGCTTCCTGACCTCTTCGGGCGCGGTGTTCTCGGCGCAGGCGAAAGCACGGCTGATCGCCGTCCAGCCGCGCCTGACGATCATCGACGCGCTCGGCTCGTCGGAAAGTGCCGCGACGGCGATGGCCGTCACCACCGCACGCGGCACCGGCGGGACGGGCTTCGCGGCTCCGGCGGGTCGGCCGGTCAAGATTTTCGACGAGGCGATGAACGAGCTGCCGCCGGGGTCCGAGCGATACGGGATACTCGCCCGTTCCGGGCCGCTGCCCCTCGGTTATCTCGGGGAGGAGGCGCTCAACGCGCGGACCTTCCCGACGGTCGGCGGCGTGCGTTACCTGATGACCGGTGATCGCGCGCGTCTGACGCGCGATGGCCGCATCGAGTTTGCCGGGCGCGACAATCTCTGCATCAATACCGGCGGCGAGAAAGTGTTTCCCGAGGAGGTGGAGGCGGCGCTCCAGTCCCATCCGGCAGTGCGGGACGCACGTGTGATCGGGTTGCCCGATCCGCGCTTCGGCAAGCGTATCGTCGCGGTTTTGACGGTCGACGGGCCGCCCGATCAGAGCGCGCTCGATGCGCATTGCCGCCTCGCGCTCGCCGCCTACAAGGTACCGCGTCGCTACATATTCACCGACGAACCGCTGCGGCTCAACAACGGCAAGCCCGACTACAAGGCCGCGCTACGCATCGCCGAGGCCGCCGGAGCGGGGACTTAGCGCGGCCCGGTGATCGATCGGGTGGTCGTCCTATGACATTCGTCAGTTGGCGGCGCGGCCCGCGACGGTCTTACTGGCGTCCGCCGAACAGGCCGATTGAGAGACCTTGCCGATGGACGTGCCGACTAGCAGACCTCTTCCCGGCGAGGCGCGCTGTCCCGGGCAGAGCACGCGCGACATCATCCTGGCGGACGGCTGCGCGGTTCCGGAGGCACTGGTCACCGAATCGTACAGCTTCCTTGGCGATGGCGACATTCCCTTCGACCGCTACACCGCACCCGGCTTCTTCGCGCGCGAGATGCGGACGCTGTGGCCGCGCGTCTGGCAGTGGGCGTGCCGCGTCGAGCATATTCCCGAGGTCGGCGACTATATCGTCTACGATATCGGGCCGCATTCGATCCTCGTCGCGCGCACCGCGTCGGACACGTTCAAGGCGTATCACAATTCATGCCTGCACCGAGGCACGCAACTGCGCGCATCGGGCTCGTCGGGATCGACGAGCGAATTCCGCTGCCCCTTCCATGGCTGGACCTGGACACTCGACGGCGATCTGAAATCGATCCCGTGCCGATGGGATTTCCCGCATGTCGAGGATGCGGCCTTCAACCTGCCCGAGGTCAGGGTCGCGACGTGGGGCGGCTTCGTCTTCGTCAACCTCGATCCCGACGCTTCTACGCTCGAGGATTGGCTCGGCGTGCTGCCGGCGCATTTCGGCGGCGGCTGGGATCCGGCGACGCGGACGATCGCGCTCCATATCGAGAAGGAATTGCCGACCAACTGGAAGGCCGCGCAGGAAGCGTTCCTCGAGGCCTATCATATCGTCGAGACGCACGCCCAGGCGCTCGTCACCGCAAGCGACGCCAACGCGCAATATGACGTGTTCGGCGATCATGTCTCGCGCTTCATCCACACGATCGGCGTGCAGAGCCCGCATCTGGCCGAGCAGATCAGCCAACAGACGATCTTCGATGCGATGCGGATGCCCGACGGGCAGCCGCCACTGGCCGAGGGGCAGACCGCGCGTGCGGCGGCGGCGAGTGCGCTGCGCGATCGGCTCGGCGCGGCATGGCAGGTGCCGCTTGCCGATTACTCGACCAGCGAGATGATCGATTCGATCGAATATCACCTGTTCCCCAACATGTGTCTGTTCCCCGGCGTGTCGCTACCGCTGGTCTACCGCTTCCGCCCGATCGGGATGGATCCGTCGCGCACGCTGTTCGACCTCATCCTGCTGCGTCCGCTTCGGCCTGGCGAGGCGACCCCGCTGGCGCCCGAGCCGGTCCGCCTGCGCGTCGAGGACAGCTATACCGAGGTGCCTGGACTGGACCCCGGTCTCGGCCGCGTGTTCGATCAGGACACCGGTAATCTTGCGCTGCAATATCGCGGCTTCCAGGCGTCGCGGAAGCCGGGCCAGACGCTGGGCAATTATCAGGAAGTCCGTATCCGGCATTTCCACGCGACGCTCGACCATTATCTCCATGACTGATCCGCGCCGTATCGACGAACTGCTTGCGTGGCACGAGATCTACCGGCTGCTGTGCGATTATATGCGCGGCCAGGATCGCCTGCTGCCCGCACTCCACCGCTCGGTATTCCACGACGATGCGACGACCGACTATGGCGCGTTCAAGGGCGGTCCCGACGCGTTCGTCGGTTTCGCGCAGGACATCTTGCGGACGCATCGCGCCAATCATCACATGATCGGCCAGGTCAGCATCGATTTCGAGGGCGATACCGCGTTCGGAGAGGTCTATTTCCAGGCGTTTCACCGCATCGCCGACCAACAGGCGACCGAACACGATTTCTGGGTCTCCGGGCGCTATGTCGACCGTTATGAGCGCCGCGCCGGCGCATGGAAGATCGCGCATCGCAGCGAGCTTGTCGACTGGCTGCGGAGCGAGCCGGCCGGTGACGCGGTGCTGCGCGAGCAGCCCTGGCCGTACGGCGGCCGTGCGCCCGACGATCCCAGCTGCGACCGCGCGGCGTTGAGGAGCCGCTGAATGACCGATACCGTCACCGGGCACACCATCGACCGCGTCGCGATCCTGGATCTGCTGGCGCGCTATAATCGCGGCGTCGATCGCTGCGATCTCGAGACGCTCAACGGTGTCTGGGCCGAGGGTGCGATCACCGACTATGGTGCGGGCGACAGCGATGCCCGCGCGTGGTCGGCGAACACCGTCTCCGCCCTGCGCGCCAATTTTCTGCGCACCCAGCACATGCTCGGCCAGACGGTCATCGATCTCGACGGCGATCGCGCCACCGCGGAGACCTATTGCCGCGCCTATCACGAGATGGATGGGCCCGACGGTCCGGAGGAGATGACGGTCGGCGGGCGCTATCTGGACGACCTCGTCCGCACGACCGCCGGCTGGCGGATCGCCAAGCGCCGCTACGTG